>NZ_JFGV01000045.1:0-44938 GCF_000612035.1 Photorhabdus aegyptia
ACTGCCAGGCTTTAAATACAGTGGAAACCCTCAGCGTAAGCTGGGGGTTTTTGCGTTGTTAAGACATACGACAGTCGCTTTGGCTCCATGAACGTTACGATGCTTGTCGAAATTTGCTTTTGTTAATCATCCCTTTATCTCCAGTACATTAGCTATCTGCGGCTGGCAGTTTTGTATTTAGCGGCATATCGCTGTTTTCCTCTGAATAGAATTTGCCTTGGGCAAAGTTTTTTCCACACTTCTTATTAGATGATATAAGTTGCTCTTCTTCCTATAATCGTTGAAATTTCTTTGGGATTTTGTCTCATACACCGTAAAAACTCTGCTTGAATAAACTGTAGTGCAATAATGAGGTTAGGACTTCCATGAGTTCGTGTCGTAAATATTATTGCTAAACGAACCAAATTATAGAAAATGGGGCTTGTTCGTCACTTTTAATGAAATGTTTTCAATAGATTTTAAAATCTAGTCGAGAGGAAGGTTTCAAAGTGGATCAGTAGGATAAATTTTATCGGCATGCTGATTAACAGGTTATTTTTGATATCGGTTTTGAGTACTTTATGACGTAGCCTTTTCTTAATTGGTATGAGCTGACGAGAGTTTTCTCTTAATTGCATGCCTGCTTGTACTTAAGTTAACAACGTAGTTCATATTAACCTTGAGTCAGTATCGAATGATTAAACCTTAATTTCGTCTGGACATTTCTCCTAAGCTGACTTAATGTCTCTGCTATCTGATTTTGATAGGTTTGGCAATTTTCAAGTTCTTAGTCACTGTAGAGATTTGGTTCTTGCTGATTGTGGTGGTTCATTGCCTTTCAATCATTCGGTAATAAATCCTCCTGATTAATAAAAAAACATTTCTTATATTTCCGCTCTAAAGGATGAGATTTTACGATGTATTGAATAAATGGGGATTACGGTTTCACTATCAGACTAAGTTTAAAAAAATGTATCCTTATAGTGTATAAATATGTCATAACACTGCGTTTATTATCCTAAACTTGACTAATTCTATATTGCATTGAAATATGAAGAAAAAACGCCCTATTTTACAAGATGTTGCTGATCGTGTTGGTGTAACTAAAATGACGGTAAGTCGTTTCTTACGTAATCCTGATCAAGTTTCTGAGCAATTGCGAGAAAAAATAGCGGATGCTTTAGATGAGTTAGGTTATATCCCAAATAAAGTGCCGGATATTCTTTCTAATTCTACTAGTCATGCTATTGGTATTTTATTGCCTTCTTTGACTAACCAAGTTTTTGCGGAGGTTATCCGTGGTATCGAATATGTGACGGACAATTATGGTTATCAAACTATGTTGGCTCACTATGGATATCGCTCAGAAAAGGAAGAAGAGCGTTTGATTTCTTTACTTTCCTATAATATTGATGGTTTGATTCTTTCAGAACGCACTCACACTCCACGAACTTTAAAAATGTTGGAAACGGCTGGTATCCCTGTCGTTGAGCTGATGGATTGTGTTTCTCCTTGTTTTGATACGGCGGTCGGTATTGACAACTTTGAAGCTGCTCGGCAAATGACAATGGCAATGATTGAGCGTGGTTGTCAGCGGGTGATTTATCTTGGTGCGAGACAAGATGAAAGGACAATTATTCGTCTGGAGGGTTATGAAGCTGCAATGGAAAGTGCGGGGTTAAAACCAGGTAAGATAATGACTCCAGACAGCTCTTCTTACACGTTAGGGGGGCAGTTACTGAATGAAGCACGAACAAAATATCCTGATGTTGATGGTCTATTTTGTACTAACGATGATCTCGCTATCGGCGCGATTTTCGAGTGCCAACGTCAAGGGATAGCTGTACCGCATGATATTGCGATAGCTGGCTTTCATGGTCATGATGTTGGTCAAGCGATGACACCAAAACTTGCCAGTGTATTGACGTCTCGTGACTTAATGGGGCGGAGGGCTGCCGAATTATTAATGGCTCGGTTGAAAGGCGAACATTTACCGCAAAAAATGATTGATATAGGTTTTCAGTTATCTCCGGGGGAGAGTATCTAATCGGTCTGGTGGATTTGCATTTTTTTGAAATAATTTGTGATGAGTGTCACATTTATATTTCCTGAATATTTCGTGTTGTTGCGAATTTCATCTCTACTTCTGATAATGTTACCGATAACAGTTACCGGTAACATTTTGTAGATAAAATATCTACGTCAAGGAGTTTATATGGGTGATACCCAGCATTCGAATCATGCTTTTGTGCTTATGGGGGTATCCGGTAGTGGTAAATCTGCTGTTGCCAGTGCTGTAGCCTGTAAATTGGATTCTGCTTTTTTAGATGGTGATTTTTTACACCCAAGATCTAACATTAGTAAGATGGCTAAAGGCTATGCACTGAATGATGAAGATCGTGAGCCTTGGTTGAAATCATTGAACCATGCAATTTTTGCTATGCAACGCACAAACCCGGTCTCCTTAATTGTTTGTTCTGCTTTAAAAAAACATTACCGGGATATACTGCGTGATAATAATAAGAATCTGTCATTTCTTTATATGAAAGGCGACTTTGATTTAATTGAAAGTCGATTGAAGGCACGTAAAGATCATTTTTTTAAACCTCAAATGTTGGTATCTCAGTTTGAGGCATTAGAAGAGCCAGAGAGTGATGAACAGGATGTTTATCTGGTTGACATTAGATCATCTCTTGATGAAGTGATAAATCACTCGATAAGAATAATTAATAGTGTCATTTCAGGGGAAAAATAATGAATACTTTAACCTTAGTGCTGACAGCGGTGGGTTCTGTTCTCTTACTATTGTTTCTGGTGATGAAAGCCAGAATACACGCTTTTGTTGCGTTAATACTGGTTTCTATGGGAGCGGGTGTTTTTTCTGGTATGCCACTGGATAAAATTGCTGAAACAATGCAAGAAGGAATGGGAGGAACGTTAGGTTTCTTAGCTATTGTTGTCGCACTAGGGGCAATGTTTGGTAAAGTTCTGCATGAAACAGGCGCACTGGATCAAATTGCGGTTAAATTACTAAATAGTTTTGGTGAAAAGAATGCTCATTATTCACTGGGGATTGCTGGCCTGGTTTGTGCTTTGCCGTTGTTCTTTGATGTAGCGATTGTTTTATTGATTGGTGTGGCATTTGCAGTAGCACGTCGTACTGGCGGTAATGTAGTCAAGCTGGCTATTCCTTTGTTTGCCGGTGTTGCAGCCGCCGCAGCGTTTTTGTTACCTGGTCCAGTACCGATGTTGTTGGCTTCACAAATGAATGCTGACTTTGGTTGGATGATCTTGATTGGTATCAGTGCCGCGATTCCTGGGATGTTACTAGCGGGGCCAATCTTCGGTAGTTTTATCAGTAAGTATGTCACTCTGGATTTACCCAACGATATAAGTGAGCCAAGTCTTGGTCAAGGTAAGATGCCATCTTTTGGTTTGAGTTTGTCACTGGTTCTATTCCCTTTGGCTTTGGTTGGATTAAAGGCTATTGGTGAGAATTTTGTTGAACAGGGTTCTGAGTTGTATCAGTGGCTTGCATTTATCGGTCATCCATTTTCTGCGATTTTAGTTGCTTGTTTGATTGCTATTTATGGTTTGGCAATTCGCCGTGGGATGAGTAAAGAAAAAGTGATGGATATTTGCTCTTCGGCTATTCAACCGGCTGGAATTATTTTATTGGTGACTGGGGCTGGTGGTGTATTTAAACAAGTATTAGTGGATTCTGGTGTTGGTCCTGCTTTGGGAAATGCATTGATTGGTGCGGGCTTGCCTATTGCATTAGCGTGTTTCATCCTTGCTGGAACAGTACGTATTATTCAAGGTTCTGCAACCGTTGCTTGTTTGACAACTGTTGGTCTGATTTTGCCAGTTGTTGATCTTCTGGAATATTCTGGCGCCCAGCTTGCAGCTCTTTCAATCTGTATTGCGGGTGGTTCTTTGGTACTGAGCCATGTTAATGATTCAGGCTTTTGGTTATTTGGTAAATTTACTGGTGCAACAGAATCTCAAACACTGAAAACTTGGTCAATTATGGAAACTATTCTTGGAACAACAGGTGCTGTTGTGGGGATGATTTTCTTTGCTGTGTTGTAATTTAATGAACTCAGGGATTATATTAGATTAACACCGCCTTCTTTAGAAGGCGGTAAGATAAATTAACTATCGGGAAATATTGGTGACATTAAAAGAGTGTTCTTGCTAGCGGGTGACGGTGGCACCAGCGATCTTTATAGGCAAAAGTGGGCTTGCCAATAGAATAACGCATCGTTTTTTGATTCTGCTGACAGAGCGCCGAAGCATTTTGAATATTTAACCACATGACAATGCTTCCAAGGCTGAGATTAGCATATTCAGGATCGTATCCGCCGTTTACTGCATCGAATGAAACCCATTGAGGGCTGTCTGATTTTATAACTAAATCGTAGGCTGCTGGGGTTCCATTGATAGTTAGTACACATCCGTACAGATGCTGTTTGAGTTCGGTGTATAATTCGGTTAATTTCCCTTTTTCTTCTTCACTGTGTGTTTTTTCCCACCGTTTCTCATACAGTGTGGTGTAAATGTCAACAAATTCCTGGCAGGTAAAATCATCGATTTGATGTATTTCTCCTCCTGCACGTTTAAATCTATTAATTTCATTACTCCGATTTCTTCTTGTTTTATAAGAAAAATCTTCTTTAGCAAGGCATATTGTTCGTTTGTTTAATCGGCCATAATAAAGATTGACAAAGTTTTCTTTGTGCAGAGGCGATATGGTTTTTGATTTCCCAGGGATGATAGTTTTTAGATGTTTGGCAATAGGGAAGAGAATTTCATCGTAACTGAAAAAATAGTAGTCCTTTTGGTGACTTGCTGCCAGATGATGATCTTTACATGTAAAGTATGCTCCTTCGATAACGTTTTCTATTTGTGGATTTTCTTTGACGTAAAAGATAAAACTATTGCCAAATTTTTCATTTAAGAAGCGTACAATATCTGGATGAGTCGATATTCCACCACCATAAAGAGAATACGCTTGTTGGTAACGTTCGAAACTACACTCTTTCCAGCCGGAGATGAGTCTTTTTATAGCACTGAGAGGATACTTTTTTGGAAAAATCATATTTTAAATACTCTTTTTGACGCTATGTTTTACACATGTATAAACTTATTTTTCAACGTATTAAATACAACAAAAAAGATAATTTGTCTTTATTAAATGGGTTTCTTGTGAGCTCATACATATTGTAAGCCTAAGATTATAAGTTTAATTTTTCTGCACTAAAAACAAGATAAGTATTTAGTACTATTCCCAATCAAGCTTTATTGTTTCTTATTGATCGAGAATATTTATTAATTGTTGATATAAAGCTTCAGCACTGCGCTCATAACCCGCGGCCGAAAGGTGAACATAATCAGGACGAGCAAGATCTTGTTGCGCCCAGCTCTTAATTGAGCATTTTCCACCCATATATTCACGCCAGTTCCAGAATAGTGTGTGCTGATCTTGAGCGACTTTTTGTTGAATATGGATGATATTATCCAACATTGTTGGTTGTTGTGTTGTACAACTTGTAAGTTGATTGTTTTTCAAAGAATCACCTGGCCCAATAATAAGGATAACTGCTTGTGGTAGCTGATTACGAATCTGCTTTATCTTCGTTTCCAGTTGCTGGCGATAGCTTGATAAATCAAGGGAATGATTAAAAGCCTCATTTGTGCCATAAGCGAGGATCACCATATCAGGACGCATTTGAACTAATGTATCAATCCATTGTGGCTGCCACTTATCCATCATATTAATAGTTGCACCATTAATACCCAAGGCAGATAACATAATACCTGGTTGTGCGCGTTTGATAAACCAGCCGCCTAATTTTAACTGATTATTTTGTATCGCCATAATATTAACTGGGAATGTAACAGATTCTCCAGTAGAAAATTGCCAGTGACCGTGGGTTGCCGATAATTTCACGATTCGTTTGGTTGCAGATTGAACCAGAATCTGAGCATCCCCCGATGCTTGGTATAACGTCTTGAGTTGATAGCGATCATGGGATGGTGCAAACAGCTTTAGAATTAATTGACTTATTTGGCTATTGGGTTCTGCAATTGCACCGCCAAGAGGAAAATCAGGCCGATTATCTTTGCGGCTGGTAGTGAGTTTCCATTGCTGTGTATTACCGGTCATACTGACCATAGCGTTACGTTGGCCAGGTACATTAATTGGGCTAACAAAACCAATCCCTGCATCGCCAAAACGTTGTTGCAATAAAGAGCGAAGCTTGCCGGTAAAAAAATCAGCAGCGGTATGGGAATCGCCTATCTGAACAAAATGCAGTTGATTATGGTGACTGTTATGCAGTTTATTCGCCAGTAAGGCTAAATTTGGTTCACCGAAGTCTATTAGCTGTTGATTCTCTTTTGCCGGTTGTTGTGTTGGTATTTGTTTATGGCACGATATCAAACTTAAAGAGAGTGTGATGACCAGACTAATGCCAGCAGATTGGTATCGCCGACGGAGTTGTTTAGCTATTTTCATTTTGCTTGGTTCCATTTTGTTTGGCTGGTTCCTGAATAAATTTAATCAATGAAAATATGTTGTCTGAGATAGCTTGCTGGCCTTTTAAGCTAAAGTGTATGCCATCACCACTTCTGAGTTTAATTTTGTTACTATTATCGCCAATATAATCGGAATAATCATTTGCATGGTATTTAAAAATATCATTAATAGAAACGTAGATTTCCCCAGCTTTCGTGACTTCTGATCGATACAAGGATCTCAGATATTCCATGCTGTTGGAGAGTTTTTTCTGTCGCATATTGGGAGGACCAACCCAGATAATATCAGCGCCGTGGCTACGTGCTTCGGTAAGTATCATGTCGATACGTTGGCGATAGAGGTTTTCCCAATCGGGACTGGCGAATGTCAGGTAGATGTTTCCATGTTTTGGTGGCATATCCCAGGGATCATTTGGCCCCAAAAAAATAACAACTAACTTGATATCGCGGTTGGCTTCCAGTGTTTTGTTGATAGTTTCCGGCCAGTTAAAAAAATTGGGGTAAGCGAGTCCAGTACTTTGTTTGCTGAGATTAATACTTGAAATACTGTAATTTCGGTAGAGTCGACGTTTCAGATGGGGAGCGATACCCTGCATCATTGAATCTCCGGCAAACAGTACTTTATCTTTGGCGGTCAGTGTCACGTTGGTTTTACCGATAACCGCACTGGGGGAAACATTATTCCTTAAATCATGAGGTATTGGTGAATTAACAGGATGAGTATGGGAAGATTTCTGTAATAACTCAGGAAAAGTTGCAGGCAGATTTGTAACAGGAGAGGGATAACCACTTAGGAGCTTGAGTCCAATCTGAAAATCCGCAGGCAGTGTGATATCAGCTTCCCGGGAAGTTTGCTGATGATTGCCACTATTATTGCCGGTAGTATGTAATATGAAAGCCTCTCCCGCAGCGAGTACGCCTTGTTCCAGGTTATCACCGAAATCCCAGAGTGGATAACCTTGTAAAGTTGCCCAAGGACTTTGCCGGTGATATTCCTGTTGCCAGAATCTATCCAGTGAACGATGATTTAACCAGATTAACAGTAGGCTAGTTAATATTACGATAAAAGTAACTTGTCCGGCCGTTTTTAAATTAGATTTGAATTCAGAAATTGGCATAAATGAATCCTGGTATTCCTTGTGGTGAAAGCATAAATACCAAAGTCAGAATAATCGCTAATGGTATTGGGTAGCATATCCATGAAATTTGAGAATGTATTTTCTCAACCATTATTTTTAGATTAATCAGCCACGGATAAATAATAAAGAGTCCCCAGAACATCAGTAACAACCCACTGTCGGCTATTATCGAGTGAAATAAATCTGATGATATCAATTGATTTAACAATATTAGTGCATCATCTAGAGTAGGACAGCGGAAGAAAACCCATGCCAGACAGACAAAGTGGAAAGTGATGATTCTTGATAAAAATGAGCTGATTGGGTTTCGGGAAATATTTTGATTTTTTCTGTCTATTGAGGGAAATAACTGGTATTTGACATTGAGGATTATTAATCCCAATCCATGAATAGCTCCCCAGATAATGAAGTTAATTCCGGCTCCATGCCATAATCCAGAGATTACCATAGCGACAAACAAATTAAGATTCTTACGTATAAATCCTTTCTTATTACCACCAAAAGGAATATAGACATAATCACGGATAAATTCAGACAAACTGATATGCCAACGGCGCCAGAAGGCTTGCAAGTTTTCTGCCAGATAAGGGGCATTGAAGTTTTCAGGTACCCTGAAACCAAGGAGTAGCGCTAATCCAGTAACAAGGTTGGTATAACCAGAAAAATTAAAATAGATATGCCATGCATAGGCATAGATACCAACCAGTATTTGCCCCGCATTGTAGCTAGTAGGATCATCAAAAATTGGATTGACATAATTTTCAGATAAATAAGAGCTGAACAAGAATAGCTTGGTTATCGCCAATGCAATCAGTAATATAGCTCTTGATGGTTCAATGATTATTCTTGATGAAATCTGGATTTGAGGCAGGAAATTTTTAGCTCGGTTGATTGGTCCGGCAACAATACTTGGAAAAAAGCATAGGTATAAGGCGACATCAGGAAATGATGCTTTGGGCATCTCTTTTCTTGCGACAGCAACGACATAGCTGACGGAATGAAATGCATAGAAAGATAAACCCAAAGGGACGAGTAGTGTCAGTACAGGTAAATCTATGGACAAGCCAAATTCGGCAAACGCTTGTTGGAGACTTTCCTGAAAGAAAGAATAATATTTGAATAGCGTAAAACATCCCAGAATACCTATCGTTAGGATAGTAAATGTGATGCGATTGGATAGAAATTTGCTGGCTATGTTTGTTAAAAGATAAATAAATAGCGTATAGCTAAATAGGATGCCGGTGAAAAGAGTATTAAAGGAAAAGACAAACAGATAACTTGCGATTATCAATAGATAGTTTTGTGCTTTCGCATTTTTTTGTAGCATCCAATACAAGAGAAAGAAAGCAACAAAGGAACCAAGAAACTCAAAAGAAAAGAAATTCATATTAAACTCTGGTCAATCATTTTATCTTAATATAGGTTAATATTGGGTGATATTATAGTATTTGATCTAAACATTCTATCAATGAAAAGAACAAACCGATGGACATAAGAAAATCATCCGTTCCATAGTGGGCTATGGTAACGGATGATATTGGTACTTAGCACAAGATATTCAAACAGAAGATATTCATGCTAATGACTTATTTAGGCCCTTAGTCATGGTCGTTTTTGGCTAACTTCTGCGCCTGAGTAATAAGCCCTTTATTGCTGTTAAATACTTTATGCAGATAACTGTTGTAAGTCGAACCCAATTGTGAATACCCTTCAAGATTATCAATCAATTTGCTGGTATTTAGTGATTCTTGAAGGCTTCTCTGCTTGGCGCGTGAAACACGCAATGATTCATAAGCGTTATGAGTATTCATATTTTTCATATAGGCTTCGACAGAATCATTGATGGTCGAGTAGGAGAAATAACCTTTTATTTTACCTTGGGTTTTCTTACAGTTGTTACCGCAACGCATACCGAACAAGTTGTTATTCTGTTGTGCAAGCTTAGATGTTCCCCAGCCAGATTCTGTTGCGGCCTGAGTGGCAACAAAATGGGTTGGGATAATATCAACACGACTTAGTAGCTTGCTCCAGTTAACTTTTTTAGGCGAGCTGCTACAGCTCACGTCGTAGTTTTTACAAATTTGTTGCAGGCGCTTGATATCCTGTATGGACCAATGCTTGGCATTTTGGTGCTCCAATAGCCATTTCCGTTCCTGCATAATTTGTTGATTGTGTTGATCAATCACAGGGACAACAACATTTAAAAACGCTTTCTTACGTAGGGTGCCCGAAGGGTATTTTCGCAAATCTGGCAAACTGCTTTGCATGTCATTGTGAGAATACTCTATGCTTTTAGCGGTGCTGGTTGAGGCATGACTAAAAGCGGAAAACAATAGTGAGATAAAGAAAGCGAAGATGGCAGTTGTCCTCATCGTTTGAGAGGGCATTGCTTTTCCTCGTTTGCTCTGAATAAAAAACAAGCTGATGTTAGCAAAATAAATCCAGCATAGCCAGAGTTATTAGCGATTCATAAATATATTTTCTGTAATAAAAATTATTATTTTGCTAATTTGTTCTGTGGTTTTTTATTAATTTATATATGGTTATGTGCTATTCGTGTACAAAATACTACCTGTTCTGGGTGAGTTATCCATCAGATATAATCATGATTTTCGAGTTAGTTTTGTGTCTGTAAGTTGCTTTTTCAAAAGAAAAATGATTTGTAAACTAGTTAGTATAATATCGAAAGTGATTGAATCTGGTTTTATATAGTACTGTTAATTATAGTACAGCCAATCGTAAGAATACTGCGGCGAGTAGTAAACTGATTGATATTAATATTGCCGTTATAAGAATAATTATCATTTTCATAAAAAGGTGACCAGTTACCGATATGGTCTTTTTCCTCTGTGAGTTAAAATTAAGTCGTCTTTGTCAGGCTTGAGCTAATTTTCTAATGTATCCATTGTCATTGGTGCGATGCAGGATATTCGATATGGTTCTAAATGTTAAGTTAAAAGAAGTAACAATGTGTTACAAATATTTACTTCAGGTGATATTGTGAAAATATAATAATGAAGGTGTATATAAGGATAAAAAATTTTTAATAATTTATTTGTTGATAATTATAAATATTTATCTTTATATTTTTATATTAAAGGTGGTTTTGGGGAGTGGAATTCATATTTTTATTATGTTGGGTTAAATTGTTTATTACATTTTTGTATTGCGTGAAATTATATTAACATATAAGGTTTTTATTTTTAACTTATTCTATGTTGTTGATTTTTAATTTATTATTTTTATTGTCAATCAATATTGTTGGGTATTTTTATATATTGTATTTTTCTGTTTTTATGATTTTCTTTGTCTTGTTTTTTATTGAGATATATTTTTATTTCAGACTGGTTGTTGTTTCTGTTTATTCTTTAATAAGGCTTGAATATATTGTTATTGATATTGTTTTTTAAATTTTATTAATAAGTGTAAATGTGTTTTTTCTATTTTTCGTAGAGTTACACTATTTTATTAAGAAATTAGTTGAGTATGCGTGATTACATAATGTTAGGGTTATCATTATGTTACGTAAACTCAGGGGAGATTATAAATGTAAATGAATTTTTCTTCAGAAACACTTTATTACAAATTATTACTTATTGAAACATAAATTTTTAATTCGAATAGGGGAAATAAGAGACATCTCCTTTGCCTCTTGGGTAATTTTCCTCTTGATTAATTGTATTCAAAGTTCAGCACAGAGGTTGCTTTCAGGTCCCCTGCTATGATGTTTTGCGGATCATAAACGTGGTAGTAAGCATTAAGGTCGATGGAAAAGTTTTTATCGATGATATTGCCGGAGTTTTTGCTGAATAGCAGTGTCGCGCCACGGGATGAGGATGGCGAGGCGCTGAAAGTTATCGGCGATGAATCACTTGTCTGAGAGACACGGATACCAACACCTTTAGCGGCACCGGCTTTGCTATCAATTAAGGTTTGATTGTCATTTGGCAGAAGATTATTACTGCTTAGGTAAGCTTTAACTGAGCGTGAAGTTTTACCGTTTTGGAGATATTTGCATTCAAAGTTCAGGGTAAAAGGGGTTTCGCCTTTATCTGTTCCGTTAAGCAATCTAATGCGGTTGACTTTTGGTAGATTCACTGTTAACCCAGCATTTAAGAAGTGACAAGTTGTATCTCTGTGATTAAAAATCATCGTAACGGGCTGGTAATAGATATCTTCAGAATGCGTCGGCCACTCCCAGGTAAGAATAAAGGTCAGGAAATCGGTAGCGAAACGGAGAATGGCATCAAGAATTCCTAAGTTGGTGGTATCCATCGCAATTACAGCAGTTTTTAATGTTGCAGAATTGCCGGAAAAGACATGAATATTACTACCACCGGGTCTGCCGCCCAGTAGTTTCACATTAAGTGTAAATTGGGCTTGCAATTTGCCAGCAGGATATGTGTCATTACTGTTTCCCAGATTAATACTATTGCTAGGAGAAAGATTCGTGACAGTCACTTCGGCATAATCTTTGCCGCCATTGAATCCTAAGACAACTTTGTTTTTGGTAAAAGGCGAACCGTTAGCAACAGAGTTTTGTTTCCATAATGAATTTCTTGTACATGTAAAATAGCCAGAATATTGGGTGTTGAGTATCCAGGTTGCATTACTGTTCAGGGTGAGATTATCTGTCATATCTACCGTGATTGCCGGTGCTGTTATTGCATATTTAGGTTGGCAGTCTGCATAGGCTATGTTGCTGCTTAGACTGATTATGGCCGCCAGATACAATGGCTTAAGTTTCATTATTCTTCTCCCTTAACGGCAAATATTGGCGGTTGAGCCCATTTCAGGCTGTGGATCGTTTATTGTGCAACTCTTTTCGCCTAGCTGACCGATGCGGATATAAATTTGTTGTGGTAATTTTTCTGCTCGCAGGAAAACCATGCTGCCCTGACCAACGTATCCTAAGCTGTTACCTTCTGAATCGACAATTTCAGTCCCGAAAGGTAAAGGTTTACCATCAGCCTGGGCGGCATAGAAAACAAACGTTTTCCGCTGGTCTGTTTTAAATCCGATGTGGGTAATCGCACCGGAATATGGCGCAACATCTCGGATGTTACCGATAAGTTCAGCGGCATCTTCTGATACTTCACTGGTATCTAGCATGATGGCGTTTTTACGGTAAGGAGAAAGATAAGGTATCAGCAACTTACCGCTGTTGTTTGTCACCATGCTTTTATCTCCATTCACAGAAGCGTTTGCCGTGCCCGGCGCGTCAATGATGGCGAAAGTTTCCCCAACCTGATTAGCAGCCAGAATGCCGCCTTGATAAGCAACTAAACTGCCGATTGCGCCAAGCCCCATTTGGCGGTATTCCGTGGATTGGCTATAAGAACTACTCAATGTGGAAACGGATGTTTTATAGGTCAAATTTGCACTGGTTGTTGTCGAACCGCTTTTCTGATCTGAAATGTTGAAGTGGTAATTCAAACGGTTGCTTGGGCCTGCGCTGCCGCTTAATCCTACGTTACTGTTGTCATAGTGGCTTTCATTGACTGAGATATTGTTGGTCAAATAAGCGGGGTAACCAAACAACTCAAAAGGAATAGATAGCATTAGATAGTAACGCTGTTCCTCTTTACTCTCTGTTTCATTGATATTGTATCGGACACGGCTTGCTGTCAGGGAATAATTGACTTTACCCAGACTGTTGGAATACCCCATTTGATACTCCCTGCTTTTATTCTGGGTTCCCCAGTAATCACGGAATGTTCCCGAGAGAAAAAGTGAACCAGCACCACTACCAAGATTCTGATTTAAATTGATATTAAAGGTATTTTTTTGATGGGAATAGTATTGTTGGTTATAGCCGTTGCTTATCCAGTCATGTAGATCAATTGCATCGATTAAGGTGAGATAATTTTTAGTTGAATAGCGATAAGCGGCCAGCGAAAAATTTGTTTTTGTTTGTGGAATATAGCGGCTATAAGCCAATTTGTAGCTTTGACCTTTCATGGTTGGGCTATTATCAAATTTGGCGCTGGATTGTGAAACGTCAATTGAGACAGCGCCAATGGGTAGATTAAAGCCACTACCTAACAATAGCGAGTAATAATCTTTACTGATAATGGTGCCTGTATAACCGGTCAGGACATTATTAAAACCATATTGATAGCTGGCTTGGAAAAAGTTTGGTTTATAACGACTGTTAGCAATATGTGTTTTACCGGCACTGATATCATATTTGCCAAGACCTTCTTTCATCATATTAGGAACGGATGAAAAGGGGACAGTAAAGCTATTAGTACGCCCGTCTGCTTCCGTCACTTCAACTAGCAAATCACCTCCTGAACCTGTTGGTAAAATAGTATCAATGGCAAACGCCCCCGGTGGTACATTACCTTGATAAATAACAACATTATTTTGGGTGATTTTTACCAGAGCGTTAGTCTGCGCAACTCCTCTGACGATAGGGGAAAATCCTTGCCAGGCATCGGGGTACATGCGCATATCTGTTTTCAGATTGATACCTCGAAAACGGAAAGAGTCGAATAAATCGCTGGATGTATAGCTATCGCCAATGCGAAGTTCTGAATTAATTGATGAAATTCCCCGTTGCAGATAACGGGTATTATTACTCCATTTATCACCATTTGAACGTGTGTAGTGATAAGAGGATTGATCACGTAATTGCCAGCCAAATAGATTTAAACCGCTATTAAGCGACACGTAAACATTATCTTCATTTTCATGGTCGCGGTTTTGTTTATTCCTATTTTGAGTATGGTAATAGTTGGCATTATAGGACAGCATAGCGCCGGGGATACCTCTGTCCCAGAATGCAGGATCAATATAGCCTTTTAGCTCGTTTTTGACATACGCCTGCGGGACCACAAGATGTAGACTGAGTTTAGGAACATCGAGATTAGCGGTTCCTTCATATATTATTTTAGTAAGAAGAATTTCATCTTTGGATAAATTTGATTCTGATAATTGGTTTTTATCAATTTTTATACCTAATCTAGAAAGATCTTCATTAAATAAGTAAATATCTTTACCATCATTCTGGATATTAATATCAAATCTTCCTTTCCAGTCATTATTCAGATATATATCAATATCGTAACGGCCAGCGGGCAGTTCTGAGGTGGAGTAAAATCGGGATAAATCTGCTTTTGCAGATTCACCGGCGAGAAAATCAGTATTAAATGTTGCGGCATAGCATAAACAACCTGTATACAGCAAGGCACCTATTATCAGAGCTAACCGACTAACTTTTGGTCTTATCATTTCTATGCTATGCCAGTAATATCACTATTGAAGTAGTAAAGTTAATTTATTTATAGCACCAAAATCGTCAATAATAGCCAGAGTTAATTTGTCTCCAACTTTTACTTTTTCATTGGTACTGAATGAATGAGAGGAGAATGGTTTTATAATTTTTCCTTCATTGAGTAAGTTAGGTTGAGTATCGGAAGATTTAAGGCCGACGATATTCACGAAATAGGGTGATGAATTCTCCAATTTTAGTTGGCCACCCTCACGTTTTAATACAATATGTTGTTGGAGCTGTTTCGGTAAAATAGAAAGCTTATCAGGCCGGTAGAAAAATTTGATCCGGGTACGAATAGCAATCTGCATGACGTTTTTGTCACCAATATTTTCTGCAACGGGGGGAATATCCAGAACATTTAAATAAAACAGCGATTCACGATCAGTCGGTAGATTGCTGTTGATGTGCTTAATTCTTAATTGCTGCCCATTATTGCCATCAATTTTGACGACTGGAGGGGTGAGTAAAAAGGGGACTTTAGCTGTTTCAGGTGTTGAATTAGGATCACCATCATCTATCCAGGATTGTACTAGGGAGGGTTGATCCCCTGCATTTAATAATTGAACCGATACCTCTTTATTACTGGATGGATAAATAACACGTGTTGTGTTAATAACGATGTTGGCATGCGCAGTTAAAGTCGTCATCCCTAATAATATAGCTAAAAATAATTTCTTCATAACGTTATTTTTGCCAAATTAAATAAGCCTATTTATTTAAATAGGCTTTATTTATTGTAGTAAATAATTATAGATAAGTAACGTGATAAGTAACCATCGTTACTACTTTACCTGGATCTGCATCAGCAGTACCTACTTTGTAATATTTCGCATAGAAATCGACAATTTCGGGTGCTGCCGTAGAGCCCTTGATTCCTGTATCAAACGCCTTATTCAGCATAATAGGGGCGTGTTCTTCGCTGTGTTTAACAATAGCGATACCTACGTTTTTCGGCTTGCCGTTTGCATTGAGCTCTTGGTTGACCAGGTATTTACCATCGTTAGCAATGGTATTTGATGATGTGAACTGGATTTTTAACATAGAGGTTGCTGGGTCAAAACCAACAGCTTTGGATTGGCAGTTAGAAAATTCCAGTGAAAATGCTTTCTTACCAGAATCAATTAAGCCTTCTTTTTGTCCGGCTTGAGTGACTGAGATAGGTTCCAATATAATTGACAGGTTGGCTGAAGCGCCACCATTAATAGTACAAGTAGCATCAGTGACTGCACCAGAGAAATGTAGTGTACCGCCAGCAGCATTATCGGCTGCAACAGCAGAACCTGAGGCAAAAATAAGGGCGGCGGTGGTTGATAACGCGAGTTTATTCATTTTTCCTCTCCAGGAGTAGGGACATCTTAATTGGTTTTATCAGGGGGTAAAGATAGGGGCCCTGAATCCCCCGATACATCAAATAAATTAAGAAAACAATGTTGTTTTTTATCTATTAAATTGATTAATACTTTAAATTTAAAATAAAAATCAACATATTATATAGTTGAAAATAGTTTAGTAACTTGAGCTTTAGTTTAATGATTTTAATAATTTCCAATGTAAGTTCTTATTTTATCTATTTAGATAAAGATGATATTGTTTATACATATTTATAACTTGAAAACATATATTATAGACGATTAAACCTATTTAAGAAGGGATTTTTGTTATTTAAGTTAAATTAAGAGTGAATGTCTATTTTTTCGATAAAAATAAGTGAAATACACAGTTTGTGAGTATAATTAGAAATTATTCTCTAATTTTTGCGTCTTTTTGAGATTTTATTTCTTTTTTGGTCTTTTGGGTTGGTTAATTTTTTTGTGACCTTTTGATTTGTTTTTTAGGTGTCATGTAATATTAATTATTCTATATCAATTATTTATTGGTTTTTTTATCTTTGTAAATATTTCAATACGATTTTTTATCCGGTGAAATAACGCCTTGGTGATGAGGGTTTTCCCTTTATGACTTAATTGAAGTGCAGTTGGTATAGTTTGTTTTTATTATAGATAATGTTGGGTTTATATTATTATGTAACATTATGTAAATAGTAAATAATAATTGATGATATTTCAATGTGATTATCATTTGAGAAATGGTAATTTAAAGTCGCTTATATGTTTTAACTCATAATATTATATTCATTCTTTCATCAAAAATATGTGAATCAATAATTCTCTTGTTGTTCTTTCGCTTTTTCTGCCAATTGTGGAAAATCAAGCGCAACCCAGTAACTTTCTGGTACAGGAAGATCTTTCATTTGGCGACTGGGCCACAATTGTAGTTCGGCCAATTCAGATAATCTGTAGCCAATATATTGTTGCGGCAGGGTGAGCCTAAGTGGAAATTGCTGTTCTGTCGGCACCATATTAGGTGTGCGATCACTGTGAGTATGGAAATCGCGTTGAAGGATTAAACGTTTATCGGGTATACGGCGTTTGCTGTCCCACCAGATACCATCAATCTGTTCAAACATTTTCCGCGTTTCATCAGGGGATAAGGCTTCCAGTTCACGCAGTGCTGGAGGCAGAATGGCTTGCATTGATAGACGGTATTGCTTCATTGACGGCACTTGTCCTGCCAGTATCAAAGAGAGGGAAAGACGAGCGCCTAGTAGATTAGAGTAGAGATCTTCCGGGGAGAATGCCGACACTTTTTCAGAAAATCCTGGTACAGACTGATAACCATACCATTGGGCGATTTCATGCCATGCAGCAAGTTCAAAAGCCAATTTTACCGCTAGATAAGCAGTTAGGGTATAACGTTGTTCTATCGCTGCTGGTGGTGTGAATTGATAGAACTGGATACGGCGTGATGCTAATTCGTTGCTGAGTTCTATTTGCCACTCTTCTCCAAGACGGGGCCAGATTTGACTGAACAGAAAAACCGCATTATCAGCGGTATCCCGTACATGGGAAATATCAATGAATCCGCCCCGGCGGGTATATATCATCCCTACTTTTTCATTACTGAGCCCGGTTAATGAAGCAACGGTACCAAAAAAACTGTTGTTATAATTATGTGCCCCAAGATTATCGGCATCTAACACATTACTTATGTGGTAAAAAGGGACTGGAATGGTCAGTAATTCAGTTTTTAAATTATAGCCAAAAGCGCAGCAAGCTCTTAATCCTTCGGGTGAGGGAATCGGAGCAAGAACCGGCCATGCACGGGTGGCTTCGGCGGTTGTTTCACTATTTAAGTCAGGTTGTACTGGTGCGATTGAAGAAAAAGTTCCCTGGCATCCTGCAACTAACGTTAAAGCAGCAATCCATAAACGCAATTTCAAAACGCCTCTCCCACCTGAAAATAAAATCCATTGCTTTTTTTACCGATGCCAAAATCCAGTCTGACATTCATTTTGGGTTTAAATTCAAAACGATAGCCAGCGCCAACTGTGGGTAGCCAGTTTTTTGAGCCTATATCTTCTGCGTGATGGCTTAAGGTGCCGGCCCCGGCCCATAAGACGAATCCGTGCCGCCAGTCCAATTTGCGCCGATATTCTAATTGAGTGCTGATAATATTTTTGTCCCGGTATCTACCTTCATAATATCCGCGCATCCGGTTGCCATTACCTAACATTGACAGCATATTCCAGGGCACCTGGCCGTCAGTGAAACGACCATAACTATCAAATGCCAGTACAGATTTCTCATCTAATTGATAATAGGTGCTGTATTGCATATCCACGGTGTTAAACCGACGGTCGCTGCCTAATGCCGGGGAAAAATGGGTGTAAGTAATATCAAGCACTTGTCCTTGATGAGCATTAGGCACAAAATCCCGTGTGTCATAGCTGAAATAGGCACTGACGCCTGAACTCAATATGGACCGGCCATCGTTTTCCGCTACGAAAAGTTTTTTAGCGCCGTTATCGGGATCTTTGGCGTGTAATGATGAAAAATGCCAGCCAGCGCCTAAATAGGTAGAATCAGCAACTCGATAGAGAATTCTGGGTTGTAAGCGCAATTCCTGTGAGCGATATTTTTCTTTGCGATCATCTACCTTACCTGCTTGATATCCCGTACCCCAGTAATAAGTGGGAACGTTGTTCAATGTACCGGAAAGGAAAAAACGCCATTGGTCATCAGCAAAGAAATTGTAGTTATCAAATGTGAAGCCAAAGGCACCGGTTGAAGAGGCAAATCCATTTAGGGAAAGAGAAGAGATTTGGCTGGTGTGATCATTATCATCTGGCCGATAGAGACCAACGACAGCAACCCCGAGACCGGCACCTAACTCTGGAGTATAAAAAGGGCCGGGTAAAACGCCCCAGTCAATCGCCTTACTGCTGTCATAGGTATTACTGCCGCCTAATTTTTCCAGCCAGCCATCGATTTTTTCCCTGCTGAGTAGTGCTTCGCCATATGAGAAATCAGAAATAAAAAGGCTGACTAGAGCCAGCCCATGTAAAGTACAGCGGATATTCATTAAAAACGGAACTCACCTGAGATATAGAAGCTGTTACGTTTGTTAAAGCCAACTTCGGTCAACATATTGAAGTTGCGTGTGACTTCCAGCCTTGCACCAACAGTATTATTCCAGCGAGATGCAATATGCTGTTTTACTTTGAATTTCATACTATCATAATCGTCGAATGCACTGACCAGTTTGTCAAACATGGGGGGTAAATCCAGATTACTAATATTGCCTTTAAATTCCTGAGTAATTCTCTGGTACATACCACCGGTCCATACTTGCAATTTGGTATTTCCTTGTCCTGGGATGATTGGCTGGAATATAAACTCATAACCAACACGTGGTGTAACAACCAGAGCGCTAATTTTACCATTCAGAATGTCCAGATTAGTGTAGGTATAGTTGGTATCAAGCGTACCGAAAAACTGATCGTAACCCCCTGCCAGAGTTAAACCGCCACCGTAGGTTTTACCTTTAAAGTCCAGTGCGAAAGGGATATCTTTCATATCAGGAATAGAGAAACCAGCAAATCTGATTCCTTCAATGTTGGTTTTCGATGTGCCTTTTGTCCAGCCATAAACGCCATAAACATTCAGAAAAGGCAGAACCCAAGTATCCAGTTTGAGCATATGTGATTCATTCTTTCCTCTGGTTTTTCCTGTCTGGATATCCAGTGCGTCTTCAAATTCTGGGGTATTCGGTATAATGATTTTAATATCGTCTACAATGATATTCTGTCGCATATTCATATAACCGTAACTGGCGCCAAAAGGTTCCGGTAGGTCATAACCTTTAGCTCTAGCTTCATCACCCCAAATCGGAAGTATCCGTGATTCTTGCTTATTTGGTTTTCTGGATAAACTACCATCAGCAGTCGTTTGGCTTCTTCCGGATTGGCTGACAGAAAGAGAAAGAATTGGGTGATCATCAGCATAGCTATAAGGGATTGCCAGGCATGATGAAATAACGGCTAACTTACTAATATCAGAAAATTTCGTATCAAAAAATTTCATAATAGGAAGCTCGGCTTTGCGGGTAAGAAAATTTAAGGTTGTTAGATACGTCCCATCGTAATATTCAAAGCGCAACAGACCCGGCAAACTATCATAAGTTTTATTGACAATAAGTATCATAAAGTGCTGAAAAGTATAATTTTGCTGTTCATCTAATGAACTATTTTGGTTTTCCTCGGCAGAGATAAAAGGATCATGGTGATTACTCCACCGATTAATCCCCAGAATGCAGCGCCTACGCCAAGTAACGTCACACCGGAAGCGGTGATCAAAAATGTGATTACCGCGGCGTCTCGTTGCTTTTCATTTTGTAACGCTTGTAGCAGGCTGCCAGAAATTGTTCCAAGCAATGCTAATCCGGCAATAATATGAATAAGCGCCGCCGGTAGGGCGCTGAATAACATACTGATTGAGCCACCGAACAGTCCTGCTATCAGGTAAAACACGCCTGCTACGGCAGCGGCCATATAACGGCGATTTGGGTCAGCGTGAATTTCCGGGCTCATACAAATTGCGGCCGTAATGGCGGCAATACAGACGGAAAAACCACCAAAAGGTGACAAGATCAGTGAAATGAGCGCAGTCCAGCTTATCAGTGACGAAACAGAAACCGGATATCCTGAGGCTTTTAGTGTGGCGATGCCGGGCGCGTTTTGGGATGCCATTGTGACGATGAAAAATGGAATACCGACACTCAATAACGAAGAGAATGTGAAACTGGGTGTAATAAATTCAGGGGTGACAAACGCGGCTGTAGATTGTTGTTCAAAGTGAATATCTCCCTGTAAAGCGGCGATAATCAGCCCTGATAATAGTGTTAAGATGATGGTATAGCGGGATAAATATCTGCGTGCCAGAAGATAAGTCAAACACATTCCGGCAGTCAGTACGAAGTTGACCGAAAATGAAGAAAAAGCATCCAAACCAAAGCGTAATAGAATACCGGCTAACATGGCTGCGGAAAGTGCTTGTGGGATATAGTTCATTAATCGAGCAAACAGGCCGGTAATACCGCACAGCAAGATCAGTGCTGAAGCAAAGATAAAGATACCAATGGCTTCGTTGATTGATGTTCCAGGTAGCGTTGTCGCCAGTAGCGCGGCACCCGGTGTTGACCATGCGGTAAGGACGGGGGTGCGGTAATAAAGCGATAGCCCTAGGGAGCTGATACCCATTCCAAGTCCTAGCATACTTAGCCAGCCACCGATCTGTAGGGTGGTGGCGCCCGCCGCTTCCGCAGCCTGAAAGATAATTGCCGCTGAACTGGTATATCCGACTAAAACAGCGACAAATCCGGCGGTAATTGCCGGAAAAGAGAGGTCACGCAGAGAAATTGTATGGCGCATGGTGGTCTCCATTTAAATTATTTTGGTTAAAAGTATCTGAATTTGGCTATAATTTAGCTAACTATCAGCGTAAAACAGATTTATCGGTAGTGAACTTCCTTGTACAAACTTTGATGATGACAAGATAACGGTAGAATCTGCCAGAATTTCAGGTAATTTACTGTGATCAGAAAAGTAAGGATCGCAACGGCAAATAAGTCATGATGAATTTCATTCGAAAAATTTGAAGCTAAAAATAACTATATTCTATAATTAATTCTTATAATTATATGGAGCCTGCTAAATGGAAAACTATGTTCGCCCTGTTTTAACATTACCGGATAATGCGGAACGATTATTATTGCACTCTTGTTGTGCTCCTTGCTCTGGTGAAGTGATGGAAGCGCTACATGCCTCTGGAATTGATTACACTGTCTTTTTCTATAATCCGAATATTCATCCAAAACGGGAATATTTAATTCGCAAAGAAGAGAACATTCGCTTTGCGGAGCAACACAATGTGCCATTTGTGGATGCGGATTATGACAGCGATGACTGGTTTGAACGTGCTAAGGGCATGGAATGGGAGCCGGAAAGAGGTGTTCGCTGCACCATGTGCTTTGATATGCGTTTTGAGCGTACTGCTTTGTATGCTTATGAGAATAATTTCAGCGTTATTTCAAGCTCGTTGGGCATTTCCCGTTGGAAAAACATGCAGCAAATAAATGATTGTGGAAAACGAGCGGCAAGTCAGTATCCAGGGGTTCAATACTGGGATTACAACTGGCGTAAGCAAGGCGGTTCAGCCAGGATGATCGAAATTAGTAAACGGGAAAGATTCTATCAGCAGGAATATTGTGGTTGTATCTATTCATTGCGTGACACGAATAAACACCGTAAATCTCAGGGACGGGATATCATCAGGATTGGTGTTAAATATTATGGTGATGAAGATACTGAAGGGGCTTGTTAAGCTTTTCACGATAGTCTGTTGAGGGGGGGATTTTCCCCCCTGAATTTACAGTTATGACGTTACCAAACTTGTGTCATAACGATTGCGGACATAATTGCGGAATAATATAAGTTTTAGGCCGGAAAACTCAGTGAGCCTTCTTAGCTTCTTTGCTTGCTGCCTTCTGGTGTGAGTGTTGTTTAGGTGCGGTTTTGTCGGATTTCTTCCCTGCTTTGGTATTTTCCACATGGGAAGGGGTAGCCTTGGTATCCGAAGATTGGGTTACGGGGGTGCTAGGTGCAGCTAATACTGCGCCAGAGAATAACAGTGATAATACAGTTATAGATAAGCCTAAACGTGTCATGATAATTTTCCTGTGTTTTAACTTTAGTTTCACTTGCTGGAATACATTTTGAGCGACTAAGTAAGCTACTTGCTATTCCAGATTTGTCTTAACGCTCAGTGAGTATACTGGCTTGATCGTTAATTCAGCAATTTAAGATAATGCCTTTTTATAGATTTTTATAATTCGTTGAAGAATCGTTGAAGTTTTTGGGTATAACTTGCCTGATAACAGAGAGTGTTTATTTAAAGCGATAGGTTCTCTATTGGCATGTATACTCCGGGTTTTGTGAGTTGTTTGTGTTAACTGTTCATTCATAAGCAGGTTTGCACAAGCTGTAATTAATTATTATTGCCAGTCTGCTTGCACACTATCTATAATTTATAGGTCATAGCCTATAGAAAGATAATCATGTTTTAATAAAATGAAATAAACGTAGTCTATTTATATTTTTGTTGAAATACATTGTTTATTTAATGCCAAATATATTCATTAAAATAATGCTTTTTAAGACTTGGTTTATATATTAGGTGGTAATTGGAAACTAATATAATGGTAATCGGCATTCAATTGCGGAAGGAAATAATTATCTCTAAAGCGTTACACTTGTTGTAATTAATGAACATAAATATAATCTAGTGGAATTATCATATAATAATATTGTTTTTTATTTAGATAGATTAGAGAGAAATATTATTACAACTAATTTCTATCTCTTTTGTGGACAATGGTGAAAACTACACTATTATGAAATTGATGCATTGAAATAATTAATGCCAATATAACAGTTTAGTAACTACATCACAGTCTATAATAACAGACTGAACATATTAACGCTCTATTAGGGAAAAACTTATACCATTCATGATGAAAAGGCAATGAGGTGTATGATAACTCATTGGCTATAGTCGGAAAAGTAATGTTAACCAAGTGGAGATAGATATATGTCTAAATACAAATTAAACCGATATTTATTAGCAATTTCTGTATTGTATGCTTTCATATCAGGAAATGTTATTGCCGCCAATCCTAAAATATCTGCATATTATCTGAGTGGGCCTGCTGCGCAGATTGATACTCAAGAATATTATGCCAGCCTTGATAACTTTAAAAAATTAAGTAGAGATATTTCTAAGAATAAGAGTAACTTTAATACGTTGGTATTATCTTTTGTCCAGCCTGGTTTTGTTAACTATGAAAAAAATAGCCTGAAATGTTCAGGATTGTTTGGTTATACCTGTACTTCTGATCAAAGTATTAGCACCAAAGAAGCTGAAAATGCCAGGGCTGATTTTGTGGCATTAAAAGGTGTTATCGCTGATTTAAAATCTCATGGAGTAAGTACTTATATTGCTGTAGGTGGATGGAACTTTAGTTGTTATCCGAAAATTTATGATATAACCGCCGGCAAAAAAGATGCTTGTGGTAATGAACCCGGTGCAGTTTATGATATCTTCCCTAATCCCCTGACCAAAATTCCTCGATTTGACAGTACTATTACGGGCAAAGAAGCAGATAAGGCATATAGAAATATTGTCAATTTGGCGGCTGACTTGAAAGTCGAGGGAATTGATGTTGATTATGAGGAATTCTGGCACGCTGATATTAATGCAAAAAGTTGGAAATTAACCCCTGACTCAATCAATGTTCCCCCTAATAACAGCGAAACTCTTATTACATCAACTTTAATAGCCAAGGGACTCGGCGGTTATGTTTATGATGCGTCAATGAAGATTGTCCCTGGCGCAGAAAAAATTCCCCGTGCAATGCCTGTAACCGTGGATAAATTCGCCGCTATTTTAAAATCTTTTTACACTTCAATTAATGCGGTTAAACCATCACTTAAGCTAAGTACCGCAGGTCCTGCAACGGGAGGTATCCCGAATATGTCCGCTAACTGGGGAACTAATGCGAGAAATAGTGATATTTATGGTGGTGCTTGGTGGGGAGGAAACCTCTATGGTTTGATTTATAATACTGCGCTGAGTTATCCCGATTTGATCAACCGACTCAGTTATATTGGTGTGATGACCTATGATTTAAGTGAAAAAGATTGTGGATTTATTGGCGGAGGTGAAACATATATTCCTTGTGACCTTCCTGGACAGGTTAAGTATTATTATGGTCAATATATTAACTGGCTTAAATCCGGCAATGAAGTAGTCACCTTTCATGTCAAACTGAAAGGAGCACGTAATTATGCTCAGGCATCAGTTCAACCGCAAAAATTATTGGTTTTGCCGCCTATTACGGTTGGATTTGAAGTGGGTAAACCGGCAACCGGTAATTTGCCGCTCACGAAGGCAGCTCTCAACAGCATATTAGATGGTACGATCAAATATGGTAAAACGGGCCTTATAATGTGGGATCTATTTAAGAATGAACGTTATGACGGTAATAACTGGAAAGATGAGTGGGCAACACCTAATGATCTTTTGTCTACGGCTTGCAAAAAAATAGGATTGACAGGAGAGCATTATAATTGCGATAGCTCTGTCCCGACACCTGCTCCTGTTTCGGCTTTTACTAAGAAAGAACATTGATGTTGATATTTAATCTTTAATTCTGTCAATATGCAGGTTTCCTTGAAAGGCGACCTGCATTATTAAAGAGAACGGTGGAACTTAGCGGAAATGCTGAATCTTCATCGTTGATTGGATACTGCCCCGCGATGTACCGCGAGCGGGGCAACAGATAAAAATAGGTAAAACTATGGGGTTCTTGATGCTGTATCGTTTTCATCCTCACTGACAATAAACCACGGGGTGTACAGTTTTTCTCGCAAATATTTCTTAGCGGTAATGACTTTGTATTCCCGTCCCAGTGGATCATAAAGGTGGGTATCGGCAAACAGGTCATCTCGTGCGCTGTCATCACTAACGTAGCGCCAATCATTCAGAAAATAGGGTTGATAAGTACGCACAGGTTGGCCTTTGTCGTCATATTCTGTGCGACCGGAAACGGCCCATCGGGTGTCTGTAGGGGCACTGACCAGAACGCCATTTGCATCCACGACCAGCCCGCCATCCTCTTTACGTTGCCAGGCATCACCGGGCTCATGACGGGCTGAACTCTGGAGTAACCGGCCAAAACCGTCACTAAAGCTCACCGTCTGTTGGTGCTGCTGTTGCGGATCGCTATCATAGCGATCAGTGGTGATCCCCAGTACATGTGGCGGTAAACGGGGAATACTTGTCAATAGCGAAATAAGTTGAATTGTTAGGTTCTGATGGCCTATTCCCCGTTTCCCACTCAACGCGCACACTTTCCCATCTTCGGTAATCATATGAGCGGCACGCAGTTGCGCCCATAGCGCTTCTGCCTCTTCTTGTGACTGAGAAAGCTGAGACAAAGATAACGACGGCATCCAGCTATCAACGGCATAGACTAAACATTGGGCAACGGGAAGCGCGCCAGTTAATGCCAGCGCTTTATCTATGGAGTCCGGTGGTGTGAAGGGCTGGTTGGAATAGCCTGCGGCTTGTCCTGCCTCTGTGCCCCAGAACCGGCTGGTGGTCACGCGACCTAGCGCATCCAGAGTCACAATATGTTGATTATCATTAATATCTGTCAGTTGTACCGGTGTAAGGAAACGATAATCGTAATGGGCTTGCGTCGTTAATCCAGCGGCATCCTGAGTCTGTATTATTACACAATGATGGGTATCCCAGGTCAGTGTGGTTTTCCCTGTCAGCAACGAGTTACGTTGAGCCTGAGGCCGCCAGAACTGTGCGGCGTCACCGTAATCGGTATAACCTTGCCGTGCCACCCATACCGGGCTTTCTGATCCGGTATTAAACAACCGCGCGACTTGCTGATAACCGGCCTGTGTCAGCGCGGTATTCAACTCTTGTTCTTCAATCACGCCTTCATACGCCTGTAATGAGGTATCGTCCATCATGGCGGTTTCTTGGAACGCGACCAGCGCCTGTAACGTGGGCTTTTCTAGTGTGACTTCCGCTTGACCGGCGGTGTAAAACGTCTGTTGTTGCCCCAGATAAACGGCCGCTTTTTCATCTGCTAGCAGGCCATCATCTTTCAGCAAGATTTCAAGGGAAATCCCTTCGGTTGGAATTTTGCTCCGGTCATAAGTATAAACATCACGGCGTTGTGCATTCGGTAAACCTAATCGCCAGTTTTCCCCGTCAGTCAGGTGATGCCAGCTATTTTTTTGTCTCACCAGACGTAATAGTTGTTGTTGATCATCATAGCTGCTGTCAAATAGTGTTTCCGGCAGGGTAGGCGGGTAGGGATTCACTGCTGGTTTTTCGCGGCGCGGCCAGGCAATATCGACACTTTGCAGTGATTGACCAAAGATATCGTGTTGCAACTTGATACTCTGGCTGAACTGTGGGTCAGTGATGATACGTTCATAGTGGTAGCTGCGATTTTCAATAGCAGTCACCCAGGCAGATAATTCAGTTTCTTTATCTACGGGAATAGAGCGTACCTGATAGCGCGATTCACTGACGGTATAAGGCACTGTTTGCTTATCCGTTCCGTCCAGACCGTAGAGCTCAGTGCGTAGCAGTTGGCCTTTAAGCGCTCGCGTCAGCCAGTTACGTTGTGTCTCATTGGGGGTAAATGCTTGGTCTGTCTGGTTGGTGTGATCCCAGACGGTATAACGGGTTTCAAATCCGCTATAAGCTTGCGTGTCTGCCTGCCAATATTCCGTAGCTAATTGGCTGTCTACTTCATCCATGCCGGTGGCAAACCAGCTAATACTCAGCGACGGTGCCGCCTGTTCGGGGGCGGTGCCGTGAGAAAACGTTGTGGTATCTGTCTGTTTAATGCAGCCAAATCCTCTGAATTCCCGCTCTTTACCATCCCAGACGCCGTGGCTGTAGTTGACTTCACTGGTGAGCCGGTTGCCGCTGATTTCATCCTGAATTTCGGTATACCATAGCAAATGCATTGGAAACGGCAGATAACAAGCCGGAGATTTGCCTGCTTTGGTGAGCTGTAATTTCTCATCCAACCAGAATTGCGCGGAACTACGATAATGTAGCGTGTGATGTGCGCCCCGGTTATTGTTCATCACATTCAACAACCACGGCTTGGTCAGTGACAGGTCACAACGCCAGTGATGTGGCGCGATATGTGGCACAGTCAGAATCAAGCTGGCTATCCCTAATCCCTGAATATCAGCGACTTGAAGTTGGCAAGTGTTGTCAAATTGTACGCCTTCTGGCAACGCTAATGTCAGAGGGGCATCAAACTGATTACCACTTTGGTTGAGATAAATGAGCAAAGAGCCGGATTGCGCATAGATAAGGTCGGTGGTGCCGGAGCCGTCGATATCCGCCAGAAACAGCCGTTCGGGATTGAAGTTATTTTCGGGCTGGCTAAATCCTGACAGAGTTAGTGGTTGACCGAAACGGCCATGCCCTAGATTCGGCCAACAGGTGACGCGATTAGCCTTGATTTCCACCAGATGTTGTTGACCGGAACCGAGCATATCACTGAAAGCCACCAGTTTGCGGGCATCGGTCCCTGTGACAGGCAGGGTGATACCTGTGGATTGGGGGACATCTTCTCCTTTACGCCAGCCGTTTCGCTGGTTGGCATATAGACGCACGCTTTTCGGCCCGATCAACACTAAATCAGATAAGCCTGCCCCGGTAAGGTCAGCGAATTGGATGCTTGGATGAAAATATTCCACGGGCAAAGCATTGATTGGCGTAAAGTGCGTCCATTTTCCATCGGGTTGTTGGCTATGGTATCCGCGAATACCGGAGGCGGTAACAACCCAATCCAGCTGGCCGTCTCCGTTGATATCCATCAATGAGGCGTTATCCTGCAAACTGGGTAGGGTAGGCAGTGGGGCGATTTTACCGTAAGTGACGGCATTGCTGTCTCCGTCTTCCTGACGTTGCGGCGCTTTATACCACCAAGCGCCGCGGTCTTGGTACAGCATACCCGGCAACCCTTCTCCCCGTAGATCGACCAATTGATAACGTTGCTGCGAGTTAAAATTATCTAGTGCATCAAAACGTTGCCATGTCGACTTTTTCTCCAGATCAAACCGCTGCCAGGCTAACTCTAGTGGTGGCAGAGTGACTGGGCTGCCATCCGGTTCATGGCTTAATTGACGGATGGTAATCAACGTGGTGACGCTGGCGTTTTTGTCATATTCCAGTATCAAGCGTCCAACCAGTTCCGGCGTGTCATTGGTACTGGCTTCTCCGGCCATGAGGGCGGTACGGTGAAACATCAGCACTTGTTGACATAAGCGGCGAGTACGCACTTCAAAGCCATATTCGTAGCGAGAGAAGATATCCGGGCGTACAGACCATTGCGCTGTACCTGCATCCCATGTTGGCACGGTATGAAGTGAGGTATCGCGCTCACCGTGGTCAAAGACCAGATGAAACAGCCACTCTTCCGGTGCGGGAGGTGCGTTATCCAGTACGAACAGGCTGGCTTGTGGTTTGATGTTGCCGTAGTTCACCTGTACCAGATAGCGCTGTGCGGTAACATTGGGATGAGCGGTTTTTTCATTGTCGTCACAATGGGCTTCATCTTCGGCTCGATATTGATAGCTGACATGTTCACCGGCTGGCGTCACAGTTTCTTCCAGCAACCACTGGGCGATTTGTTGGTCATTTTGCGGATTTGCCAGACAAGCCTGCGCGGTTTTCCCTAAGATGTGTAGTTGGCCGTCCGGTGACGATATCAGCCAGAAAGCGCGTCCTTCTTGACCGGAGGCAGGTTGCCAGTATTCGATTTTACTGAAATCTAGGATCTGGCGGGCTTGATAGCGGGTCACGGTATAGGAAATTGGCAAGGTAACGTCTTGCAGCGTCTTAACGTCCTGGCGGATATCAGGTTGCCCTTGGTCATTCAGGGCGATATTCATGACCTCGCCTTGTGGGGATAGGAACGTGTCGTCATTGCCGTATTGTGGAATGCCATGTTGGGTGCGTCGGCTAATGGACATAACACCGCATTGCCAGCCGATGCCGAAAGGCCCATTACCCGCGCTGTTGCTGTAAATCAGCGATAATCCAGGAGCCGTCCCTCTGCCGGTCGAAAGGGGTAATGGCAGAGATAGGGAGGCCATTCCATCAGGGCCGGCAGTATTCAGTGCTTCTCCCATGCCATTGATAGCACCGCCACCTTTGGGAAGTGACAGCGTTGTAATCGATACTTCTGGTGAATCCTGCATAAAGTACTCCTTAATAACAGGCCCCGGATAGGGACCTGTAATCGACAAAGAAAAGAAATTTACGCGTCTCGAATGATGTAATTCAGATGCACAATGATGTCACTCAGATTCGCGACCAACTCGTGTTGCGTTCCCTCTTTACCCGCATGGAAAATATTGAGCTCCAGTGTGCCGGTTGTTGCATCTCGACCTTCAAAAGGCAGAAAACGGCTGTCGTTAAAGTCGGTAACAAACCGGCCTCCGTCATTCACACCGTGTGATAAGGCGGCGATTTCCGCACCCATTACCAGTGTGGCTTCAAGATCTTGATATGGCCCCAGAAGTGTTGGCAGGGTGACGGCGATACGTTTAATACGACGTTTCTTCTCGTTACCCAAGTTGTAAGAGTTATCCAAACCTAGCTGACTCAAATCCAGTGTTGCTTGGAAGATATCCCCTGTCAGCGCCAGAGTAACGCCGCCGGACGCAGGTACTTTCTCGCCGTTAAGCACCTTATTGATATTTTCACTTAACGTCCCTGTGCCAAACAGGGTATCCAGCGACACGGTGCGGATGGCTTCTAGCCCGATACCACCACGTGCAAGCCAGATGGCATCCAGTTTCTGTAGCTCTGAACTTAAACCTTCTCCTGCTAACAGCCCTTGCCACAGATCATTCCACACCGGAACCTGGAAAAGACTGTCGCTCTCTTTCTCGCCTAATTCCTGTACTAATGCGGCTTTTGCCTGGAGACAGATTGGCAGAGTGGAATCATACATCTGGTAATAGAGCGCGGAGAGACGGCCGGCCATCCAGTTATACAGTGCCTGCCCGGTAAAACGGGTGGTTTGCAGGTCATAAATCGCCTGGGCATTCGCTTGTTCGGTTTCAGAGAGCGTGATCTGCTTTTGTGCCATTGTGATCTGCTCTTGCAGGCTTTGTATCTGGGCATCCAGTTGGGTTATTTCGTTATCAGCAATATCCCGTTGCAATGCCCATTCTTCCTGACGACGCTGATAGCCTGCTGTCACTTCTGAAATGCCCGCGCTCTGATCCTGGATGCCGGCGCCAACTTGGGTTGCTTGCCCGGAGCCAATTAATGGCGCTCCCCATTCTGATCCGCCGTTAGCCAGCCCGAAGACGTTAGGTACCGCGTTGGCGATTCCGCCGGCAATCAGCAATCCCGTTGCAACGCCATTGGTAATCATGGCGGTGCTGCGTAGTGTCAGACCGGCGATTTCTGCCGCAGATAGACCGCCGTTAATCAGGTCGCTGTAATGTTTTTGCCGCAATGTGGCGCCATCACGGCTAGCCTGTAATGCGGTCAGGCTGTGTTGTAATCCTTTTAGATTATTTTGTTGTATATCGTGTTGTTGTTTCAGAATGGCTTGCTGTTGAGTCTGCAACAGTAGCGTCATTTTTTCATTATCCTGATGTTCTAACGTTGTTTGTAAGCTGTTGCCGAACTGAGTCAACAAACTCACGGCAGAGCGGGCGCGTTCTACCAATAACGGATAGCGCCAGCCCTGAACACTGCCTTGACCACCAGCCGGACTACTGCCTGTACTGTCCCCTCCAGCTTGCTGACGTTGCAGGGTTTTCGGGTCTACCGGCGTGGCATACAGTGGCAGATTTAGCGGTTGACCATCCAGACTCAGATTGTGGCGCAGGTTGTATAGGCGTAACTCAAGTTTATCCCAGTAACCGAGTAGTACATCGTTGTACGGTGGCAAGAAATCACCGTCGCCAATATTTGCGGTATCGCCTGCGCTTAGCCAGGCAGCGAACGTCATCACCTCCGGTGAACTGAGGAATGTCGGTGTGGCAATAGCGCCAGCTTCTTTACTCAAGGTGGGATTTGGCCAAGTATTGGTGGTATGGATATCAGGGCGCGGTCCCAGTAGCTGTTGTGCCTGAATGTAGTACATTTTGGCTTCGACTAGAGTGTCGCGTTCAAGTTGACGGTAAGCGCTGTCGCCTCGGGCAATCAATAGATCAAGGGTATGCAGGAATATCGCCAGCTTGTAATGCATCGGGTCCGCCATAGCGATCACATCTGGATCAGTGGTGGCGGGCTGTGTGGTATCCCATGCGGTATCCAGTTGCAATGGCATCACATTCCAATAACGTGGTTTACTGCCATCCATAATGAGCTGGCCATTAGCATCGCGATAACCGGCGCTGCGGAAAATATATTTGTACCAAGTGTCCGCGTCTTCGTAACGTTGTTCGGTTTGCATACGGACCGCAACCAGGAACGGAATATGGAAGAAGATTTCCCATAGATAAATACCATAGGGACCACTGAAATTATCAACCGGATTAGATCCGCCAAACTGCCCCTGAACGTCATAATTAAGTAGTGAATCGAGGCTAATATCTAATAGCGCGTTGAGATCTACATAATTAGGGAGGTGTAAATCAATGGCAGAACCAGAAGGTGGTGTAAATTGTTTTCCATCTGATGAGAATGTGCCGTAGGAGGTGAATTCTATTGTATTAATAGAGAGTGTAAAATTGCAGTAGTTATTATCATTGTAACTTTGTCCATGACACATGCGTAATTTAGTTGTGGCATAATCCTTTGACGATAAATTTGCACTTCCTGTACTAGATAGGTTCTTAATCACGTTGCCAGAGTCATAACATAACGTCACTCCAGTACTGGGAGTAGCTCCGCCGGCATTCTGAAAAATAAGTACAGTCCCATCATCAGAAATATTCATCTGAGCATCAGAACCATATTGTGAAGCTACTTCAGTCGGGCTTGATGATCCTGTTGCTCCAACTCTATTGTAGTCAGTAAAAGAAAGTTCCAAGATTTTTTTCTTTGATGCCCAGCTATAATCGCTACTCATCACCCAGATGTTTTTATAAACAAAATCTATTTTATCTTCTTTCGAGATAGTAAACCAACGGATGTGCAGCTTGTTATTTTCCCAGAAAGGCTCGACATGCCCTGAATATGCCTCACTAATCCCGGCATTAATTGTTCGCCACTCTGACCATTGATCTGGTTTCAACTTACCGCCATCAGTGACTAAAGTTAATTTTCGCCAATAAAATGCATAGGGTGCATTCTGTGTACGGCCAATAAAGAAGATGGTTTTATTATCCTTACCTTGGCAGGCAGTAATATAATCAAGGGTAGCTAAAGTGTCATAACTAATTAGATAATCACGTAACTTAGATTCAACTAATTCACTTTTTAATTTCCCTTGAGAAATACCTTGTTCAAATGCGGTAAATATCTCGGTCTTATTCAATCGCAATGTTGGATCAATATAATCTCCGGCATAGAATTTCAACCGCTCCTTGCCAGCCCAAGTGCTATAACGGTGGTTAAAACTATCCCAGTTATATAAAAACTGTTCATCGGCAAAATAGGGTTTTGCTGAGTCTGCCAGCGTGCCGTCATAGCCCTCTATCGCACGATGAATAAACAATTGCAGACTACCAATCGCCTCGGATAGCGGTGAAGTGGTAACCAGATCGCTAATTTTGGTATCCAGCAACAGATATTCGTACAGATCGTCGGCGGTCTGGATACTCTCTTTTAAATCTGCGGGCACCTGAGTAGCAATATAATGAGCAACCAATGCATCACGGCGCGCTTCTTTCAACGTTTGTGTAAATAAAGATTCAGACATAATCAATTCCTTCTTATCCGGTTACTGACGATTGCTGATTGCGGCACTTAAGTTTTGGGCTACCGATGCCAGTAAGGCGCTACTCTCGGCGGCAGGGTCTGCTTGCATCATGGCCAACAGATTGCCCAGAGTGGTACTACCGACATTCAGGCTTTGCCCGACGCGTAACCAGGTCAGAAGTTGCCAGAGAGAGGTAAAACTTTTCGGCCAGTTATTTTCACCTAATAGCAAGGTATTAACTTGCGCTACCGTACCTTTATCCATCTCATGCAATGTGGCGATCAGTGAAGCTGCATTTTCAGTCGTCATATCGTTGGCATTTAATTGATCGAAACAGCGCATCGCTTCATCACGGGAAACGGTGACCTGAGTTTGCCACTGTTTAAAACGTGATAGCGTGAGTAATAGCTCCGGATTGGGTATAGGAACATTCGTGATGCCGTTGATTAAACGTTCGGGATAGGTTGTCAGTAATTGCAGATCCTGCTCGGTCAGGCTCAGCCATTTCACAATTAACACTAGCTGGCTAAGTTGCTGAGTAGCAATTACCAGAGAAGTGTCGGTTTGTAAGGACTCTAACGTGGCATTGTCATGGCTAAACAGGGTTTGAATATCATGCCAGTAGTTCGCCAGTGTAAAAGGATTATCACTACCGATTGTGATTTTCTCCAGCCAGAAGGTTACGATACCCATCACATTGCTCTTAATGCCGAAACCGGCACTTAGCGCCCGCAGCACTTTCTGCTGTAACGCCGAATCCATTGTTTCTTTAGTGGCAGCTTGACTATTCACGCTGTCACAAACGTTTTCCAAGAAATTGAACATCTCAGCGGTGGCGGTACCGCTCCATTGCGTACTTACCATCCCTTGCAGATAAGTCAGACTTAGATTTACGGACGACATCCAATCCAGCACCTGCTCGGTACGGCGTAAAATAGCCAGTGGTTGCAGGGATTTTGCCTGACCTAACTGTTGCAATAAGATATCTTTTCCGCCTTCCATCAGACGCCATAAAATTTCGGCTTGGGCAAATGTCAGCCCAAACAAACGGGGAATGGCGCCGAAGCGATACAACTGACTGGCGGTATATTCATCCAAGGTAAAACTGCCTGCATTACCGAAGCAATAGCGACCAATACGGAACAGTTCATCACTGGTGACACCCAATGCTTTGCAGCATATGGCGGCTAACTCATCCTGCTCATTTTCTGCATATTTCACCTCTGTACCTAGCGCAATGACATGATTACCGTCGGCAGAGCGGAAAGCGGTTTCATAGAAACTGGGTGTCTGATCTGGCGTATAAGGATTTACTGCACTAATGAAGGTCGCAAAGGTATTGGCATCAAGCCCATAGCGCTGTTTTAGGCTGACATACTCTGCCAGTGCTTCAAGGACCGGCTTATCCAGCACAATTTTGTCGTGGTGGTCCGGCACACTACGGCTGGCATTGGCAATCAGCCAGTCCAATTCTTCAAATGATAGCCCGGTCTGGGATGATAAACGCACCAGCTTTTCAGCGCGACCGGCTAAGGCGACTACCGTATCGTCAGTGAAATTTAGGCTCTTGCCATCAGTCTGAATCCACAGATATTGACCATCAGCCGCGTCTGCCAGTGTGCTGTTCAGATAAGCGGCACCGTAGACATTGACGTGGGTTGGGGTGGTTTCCCCAAAACGAACATAGCGGCTGGCTGCTTTCGCATCAATGCTGCTTTGACTGTAAGATTGCTGAGCGGTCAAATCCATTAACTGATTGAAGCTTAACCGGGTCTTCTCACAGAAAGTATCGATAGAATTCAGTTTGCTGGTCAACTCGCTGGTTGACAATGGAGAAGCCCGTAAGCTAGCGCCGTTAAAACCATAATGGTTGGTAATATCATCTTCTGTCGGTGCCGGATTGGTCATCAATTGATAACTGACCGGCGTCAGTGACAGCGTTTCGCGGGCTGGTGGCGATGGAATATCATTGATAGCGGGAGGAATCACATCATCAGAGTTTGTCGGGGTACCTGAGCTATCGCTGCAAAATGTTAATAACAGCCCTTTGTCTTTTGCCCCATTGATGATCAGCGCATTTTTCCAGTTTGACTGACCGGAACTATCTACCGCGATATAACCCTGCTCTGTTTTCAGATAGTACTTATCCTTATTCTTGCTGCGTTCCAGTGTGACTGGCAGATGGAAGCCTGGTAAAGGCTGAGTACTGCCTGATTTATTGGCTATTTGAGCAAAAATGCCGTCTTTATCCGGGTTGGTCGGGCTGTTGCCTCTTAAGAAACAGCCGGTCAGAACATTACCGTCTCCCATCTTTGTATCATCGGGAGCTCCCAGGTAGTAACACTGTTTTGCCATTGACCAGATGAGTTTCAACGGTGCGACAATAGCGGCAGCGGCTTGATCTGGATTACCGGCAATCAATTGTGCGCCGATAATGCCGCTTCCGCTGGTGTATTGCGACAGGTAAACCATAGGTTGCCCGTCGAAGCCTACTGCTTTGAAATAAAAAGTGTTTCCGGCAAAAAACGTATCTTTATTAGCATCTTGGGCGGTGAACAGTTTGCGTGTATTCGTATTATCGGCCTGTTCTGAAACCGCTTGTGCCGTGGTATCTGTCAAAGTATTCCACACACCGTTCAGCGTTCTGGCTTGTGCCGATAAAGCGGAATCGATTTGCGACAGATGATCGTCATAAGGTAACGTCATTGGGAAGAATGCGCTGGACAGTTCAGCAATATCTTTACTGCCTTTTTGTAGCACATCCAACAAGATATCAAGGGAAGTGACCTCTTTATTCATCGTCGTTTCGCTTAATATCAGATCTTTCAGATCAGCGCGGCGATTATCGATATGCAAACTGGAATCTGATTTATGCAGATCTTTAGCAACCCGGTAGAGTGCGGAAGCATAACGGCCCGGTGAAAATAGGGATTGGATAGAGGCAGCGTCAGCATATTGACTGGCACGGTTCATTAAATCGCTGAAATCCCCGTCGCCGCCAATATTCTCGACCAAAGCATCTTTAAGCACAGAAACGTCGGATTGCGCATTAAGTTTAGTCATCCCTTTAATAACCGGCTCCTGACGTAATTGCCAGGCTCGGTAGAGGGATTTCAGATTTTCTGCCCGTTGCCGCGCCTGACGATAGACGGTATGAGCCTCTTTAGCGGGCAGGGTGGGAACGGACTGAACGAACGCAGCACGGCTGATTGATGCGATATCAAATACGTTTTGATAACCAGCGTCAAGTAGGGACTGTTCGGATGTGTCTGATAAAAATGAAATTTTATTTTGCATAACAGTCACCATTACATGGTTTAGAATTAGAACATCTTGGAAGGTTAGTTTCGAAAATCGAGCTAGCTTTCTTGGTGTAGCAAGTCATAAACATTCCTTTTATTTTTGTTTGCTTATTGCTGGTTCAATTAAGGTGATACAGGGATAAATAAAACGACCAGTATGAGAAACTTCATCCAAGGTGCTGATAGCAAAAGTGTAATAAAAATGAAAAATAATTTATGATAATGAGCTAGTTCATGATTTATCTTAGGTATTTATAATCATTTTCACTATTTGGTAAGAGTTGTTAATTGATGGAGGCATGACTTTATAGCGTGGAAGCTTATTATGTTAAGCTCAATTTTTATTAATGTAGGAATAAAAAATTAATTTAATCATAGCGGCAAATAAACTACGTAAATAGTTTCAATCTGAAAATAATAAAACTTACATTTATCGGGCATTTTTGGTCTTTTGCTGGCTAAAACGCACAAAAACTTATTTCGTTTGTTCTTGCCAGCTTCGTTTGAGCGATAAAGCGAGCTGTTGTTACCGCATCTTACGCCACAATGGCATGATATTGGTCAACACATCAGGGGGAGGGCAAGGATCATTCACCTTTGCCATTTTCCATAAACCGGTCTGGCTCTTGCGGGCAGCATTATTGGACATGAAGACTTGATATAACGAGCCTGTATCGCCAGCATGATTATGGGTATCAAGAAAACCTTTATTTCCCCATCGATTATAGAGAGAAATACTATCGCCTGCTCTGATGTTTTCATTTGGTGGAGTGGTTTCACAATAAATAATCCATTCTAATGTCGCTCTTTTGCGGGTATCTGAGGTATAGACTTGATGTATTTCGGTTAATTGTTCATTTTGATCCACTACATCATAATATTGTAAATAGCCGCCATCACAGTAATATAGGTTGTGAAGTAAAATAATATCATTATTGATTATTTCACTACCGACAGGTTTTCCTATTGCTGACTCAATTCTCCAGGCGCCGCCATAAATAGCTAAGGAAGCATCTACGGTTACTACGCCATATTTGGTTCCGGGTTTATTGCCGTTGCCAAATACACTGAGATACCCTCCGCTCCAGTTCTTGTAGCTGTTTAATATTGTCACGGTATCGCCATATTTAAGTATATTACCCATCATTTCCTCGGAAAATATGCTATTGCTCTTCAAACAACTGATGCTTACCCTGAAATGCTTTTACTTCCGATGATGCTATTACTGCATAACTTCCGGTGTCATTTCAGGGCTAGGTTATTGTCATGAACAGGTTATCTCGCCTTTTATCTGCTCCCCTGTGGACGTGAAATAGGATCGAATTCCTGCACTGTTGAATATTCATAGCAACGGGAGATAGGAAAAGAAAAGATCAAAAAATTAATTTTTATCGGATAGGAGGCTATTTGGCGGATAACCGAGTTTGGCCTGTTATCATGTTACTTGAAAGGGTAAGTCATGTTTTTTCTATTTGTAACCGTGTGTCATATCAGTAAAAGCGGCATAATACCGCTTTAATTTATGGATAAATGTCATCTCTACTGATGTTGCCAGCGTAGTGTATTTGTGGTTTTTTGATTCAGGTCTGTGACCAAATTAACACGACTATGCTGTCATCGTAATTATTATTGCCCCCATTGCTGGCGCCAATAATGGCTGTTCCCGGTTTTTCGTCAAGGGTATTATAGGCGTAACGGAGTTTGCAGGGTTTGCCGTCGCCTATAATTTCAATGCAGACTTTGCCGGTGCTTGATGAGTAATTTTTAAAGCCCAACACACTATTGACTCCTTGGCTGATTAATGTATCGACTAACTGATCGTCAATATACACTTTTATCGTTTGCTGGTGGGTAGTATTACCATAGGCTGACAGGCTAAGCTTGATATTATGAGGTAACTGGAAACAGTGTTTACCGGTGTTCGTGCTGCCACAGATTCCGCCACAGTTTCTATACTCACTACCTAACGAATCGATATCAACCGATACGGAGGCTTGAACTTTTTTGAAGGTGACTCCTTTCCAGTAAGCTTGAATAAAGGAGGGTTCGCCATCAATAACATGAGATTTTGTATTGTATTGGATGTAATAACTATCTTTGAAAAAGTAAATAATAGAGCCGGCGGTATTCTTCCATAAAATAACAGCATCGAGGTCTTCACTGAATCCTGCATATTTCCCGGTGGCGCCCCATCGGTCCGAGATGGTTTTCTTACTAATTGTGTGTGAACTGACGGTGTAATCGATGCAATCTCTGCCTTTGAAGAAACAGACAACATCTTGTTTTGTATCCACCCATTCTGTGGCGGCGTCTATACCATTTTCCAATCCAGTACCTTTCAACCCCGGCCATCCCTCAATAATGGGTTTTGGCCCGTCAATCACCAGGGCTTTGGCGATATCGAATTTAAGGTATTGTGATCCTTTAAAAAAATATAATGAGCCGCTTAAATTAATCACATCGTCAATATCTTTTTGAAACTCGATAGGGAGACCAGGCCAATCATGGCTGATGAATTGGGGGTAATCGGTATCTGCTTTATCTTCTGAGTCGTTATATCTAATGTTTTCTGAGTTAAGAAAGAAATAGGTTTTTGAATTCATTTTTTACATCCTTAATAATGGTTAATCTGAATGTTATTCTGATGTGTTTACTCGATTTTCTATTTTCAGATATCACAGCGATATATTTTTGTCTCATGATAATGGCCAATTCAACACTACCACACTATCATCATAATTGTCATTGGAACCATTGTTAGCGCCGATAATGGCTGATCCCGGTTTTGCTTCGAGAGTGTTATAGGCATAACGGAGTTTGCTAGGTTTACCATCTGCTATAATCTCGACGCAGACTTTGCCGGTACCTGATGTGTAGGTCCTAACATCCGTTATGTGACTTATCCCTTTACCAGTTAAAGTATCGACTAATCGGTCGTCGATATAGACATTGATTGTTTGTTGATGAGCGTCACTATTTACGTAGGCTGTCAGGCCAAATCGAATACTTTGAGGTAATTGGAAACAGTGTTTACCGGTATTATTAATCCCACATGTTCCGCCGCATTTTATATTGATATCACTGCCTAATACATCTGGATCAACTGATACGGCCGCTTGAATTTTATTGAAAGTAACGCCTTTCCATTTAATTTGAATAAGTTCGGGTTTACCATACAGACTATTCAACATCAGATGTAAGCGGAGATATTCATTGCCTTTGAAAAGATAGATAAAATAACCGGAGTTACGCCATAGAATAGCGGCGTCTAAATTTGTACTAAATTTCGCGTATTCCCCGGTAATTCTCCATCTTTCTGCGATATTTTTCTTATCAATGGTGTGTGAACTCACGGTGTAATTAATACACTCTTTGCCTTTAAAGAAACAAACGATATCTTCTTTTGCATCTATCCACTCTGTGGCGGCATCGATCCCGTTTTCAAATTCCGTTCCTGCTAATCCCGGCCATCCCTCTATAATGGGTTTTGGCCCGTCAATCACTTGTGCTCTTGCAATATCAAATTTAAGATATTGCGAGCCTTTAAAGAAATACAAACAACCATTCAAATTAATCACATCATCAATATGCCTTTGAAACTCAATAGGCAGATTAGGCCAATTATTACGAATGGGTTGAGGATAACCGGTATCGATGTTATTTAATGGATCATTATATTTAATATTTTCTGCGTTAAGGAAGAAATAGGTATTGGTATTACTGTCATTACCTATTTCGCTGCCTAATAAATCCATATCAATTGGCACCGCAGCTTGAACTCTTTTGAAGGTCACACCACGCCAATTAGCGCCAATGGGAGCTTGACCATCGATGGTATTCGATTTCAGATTAATCCTGATGTTAGAATTATCTTTGAACAGGAAAAGAAAAGGGCTGCCAATATTTATCCATAAAATAGCTGCATCCAAATTTTCACTAAATTCTGAGTATTGTTCTGTTATCCCCCATCGGTCTGCGATAGTTTTTTTACTAATAGTATGTGTACTCACCATATAATCAATACAATCACTGCCTTTAAAGAAACAGACGACATCTGTCATACCCGTTTTTTCTACATAGGGCCATTCTGTGGCGGCGTCTATTCCGTTTTCAAATTCCGTTCCGGCTAATCCCGGCCATCCTTCTATAATAGGTTTCGGTCCGTCAATCACTTGTGCTTTGGCAATATCAAATTTAAGATATTGTGAGCCTTTAAAAAAATACAAAAAACCATTTAAATTAATCACATCATCAATATGTCTTTGAAATTCTATAGGAAGATCAGGCCAATCATTGTTTATAGGCCGGGGATAACCGATGTCTGCCTCATACGATTTCTGATGGTGTTGAATATTTTCTGAGCCAAGGAAAAGGTAACTTGATGTATTCATTGATATATCCTTGTTGGTGGTTGGGATTTAATATGTTGTTTAAATTTATTTTTTACAACAGAAATAGATGAAAATAACATTAAGATACTCCGATTTAACTCTGCCATATTGATCATCTGTCTGGTGAATAGGGAAATTTATATTATTTAAATTAATCCTGATGATAGCTTATAAGCAAGGCTATATATTAACAACTCATTAATGGATTTAATATTGTTGGATTTTATGTGGATTACTTTATTTAAGAATTAAAGATGAACTTATCTGAGGTATAAAATACAAGATTAATATGTGATTTTATTTTTTATAGGAGATATTTTAGTCATGAAATTAGAACAACATGAAAGTTCAATCTCAATTGAAAGTTTCTCTAATTCCACTGCGGTTCCAATAACGGTATGGGAACCAAATTTATATCCTGAAGGTCGATGGGTAGATGCGACAACACAGCGAGCTGGCGTGTTGTTTAAGGACTCAAGCTATGGGACTAGCGCTTGGGATATCATCAGTGTTGGGGGAAGAAAAGCTTTCAAGGCACAAACGTTGTCTAAATTCGGCAATATTGGCAGTCACTGTCTCGGGATTGCAACAGACACACCGGTTGATGCCAGACATTGTTATTGTGAACTTGACCTGTTTTGTAATCCATATCCTGACATTTCAGTGAGTGTGTTATCCAGGAAAACGAGTGCAAGCGGGACATATCGAAATATTGGTTACGGCTATATGGCGATTCACTTAACTGGGGGGTATAAAGGTAAGAACCAATGGATGCCATCGAATATTTCGTTGGGTACTTCGATTGACACTGCAACGCCTTATATTATGGTTTGGAATCTACAGGCTGCTAATTTGGTTCAGGCAGTAAACTTTGTTGGCAAACAAACGGGCGGTATTTATAAAGGACAACCGACGCTAGGTGGTGTTAATGGTGTTCCACTGAGTTATGAATGGCCAAAAAATATTTGGTCACGTTGGCGAATTGGATTGCTTGCGGCAAATAACGGTACGTTAATTGTCGAGTGGTATAATGTTGTGGCAGATAAATGGAAGGTAGAGCTTTGCCAATATAATATGAATACGCTGATGACGGGAAATCTTGCGTCTGGTCAGATAGGGATTATTCTTGGTATGTCTTCTCAGGCTACCACAGTAGATCAACAAAATTCTCTTTACCGAACACCGTTTGATCGAGCGATATTTTTTCAAGATTTCTAATATGGAATACTGAGTCTGATTATTTAACCATCTTGTGTGATATATACCAAGGGGCTTTCTTCCTGGCCCCATAATTGTTGTAATATAGAAAAGTGATTTTAATTATAATCTTATTATCGTTGTTAAATATGGCGTACAAGAAAAGCGGTATAATACCGCTTTAATTGATTAGTAAATGTTTTTTCTTGTGGTGAAGTTTACCAAAGTATTTTTAATTTACACCAGCGGCCAATTTAATATTACTACACAGTCATTGTAATTATTATTGGTACCATTTTCAGCACCGATAATGACTGTTCCCGGTTTTCCATCGAGGGTGTTATCGAAATAACGTAGTTTGCTAGGTTTGCCATTTCCTTCAATTTCAATACAAACTTTTCCTGTACCTGATGTGTAGGTTTTGGTCGCCATCGGATTATTTGTGCCTTTACCGGTTAATGTATCTACCAGAAGGTCGTTAATATACACTTTTACCGTTTGCTGAATGTTCGTATTATTGTAGGCTGTCAGGCCAAATTGAATATTTTTAGGTAATTGGAAACAGTGTTTACCGGTGTCATTGGTGCCGCATTCTCCACCACAATTTGAGGGTTTGGTAGGCGGACAAGGGTCATTGATTTTTTCCATTTTCCACTGGTCTACCTTATGTACTTTACGAGCGCTATTACCAGAAAGAGATACACCATATAACGTGTTTGGTTTGTTGGCATTACCATAACTATTAAGGAAACCTTTATTTCCCCATCGATTATGTAGGCTGATAATTGCTCCTTCTATGATATTTCCCTTTATAGAATAAGGTGTCTCGCAATAAATAATCCACTCTAATGTTTTTGGAGAATATGTATTTATATCAGATGTGACTATCGGATGTATTTCTCCACTTGGTACCGGTTGATTTGGGCCATCATAATATCCCAAATAACCACCATCGCAGAAAGCCAGATTATGAAGCAAAATAATATCATCATTAATTATTTCGCTGCCGATAGCTTTTCCCGTTCCTGATTGTATTCGCCATATTACCCCTAGATCAGAAAAGGAAGGAGCTACAGTTAATACGTTATGTTTTGCTCCCGGGATGTCGTTACTTCCGTGTGTACTGAGATATCCTCCTTGCCAGTTATTGTAACCATTTAATATTCTTACTGTATCGCCATATTTAAGTATATCTGCCATAATTTATCCTTAATGTTTGTGGTTTATTTTTAACAATGAGTATGATACTGAAATTACCCTGGCTTAATTATTCTGTTTCATAACTTTATGGGTTATTTCAGAATAGGTTATTAAAATCAGCGAAATGCTCAATTTTTTTGTAATCCTAAAAAAATGATTAACGCTTGATTTGGATTAATTATGAATATTAATGGCTGTTGAAGAAAGGCAGAGGATTTGTTTCTTGCTTCTGACAATGAATATATCACTAAAAATTCCTTTACTTAATTTTCGATATTTTTATCTTGAACTGTAAAAAATAGCATTTACTGATTTATTTACATTGTTTATTAAGTTAAATTATTTAATCGTGATGGGAAAATAAAACTTAATTTTTATTGACACGAAGGATACAACCCTAATAGATTGATACTTTGATATAAATAACATTTATACCCAATAGATCATCTGGATGGAACTCAGTCCAATTTTTTCGATCTGAATATTTAAGATTAACGAAAATATAAATAATCAATGTTTTGATAAAGGGATTATTATTATGCGAATGAAAATTAAAAACTCATTTAAATTAATGGCTTTCATAAAGTAATTATTGTAAATATAATATTTTCTCATTTTTCCTTTTCTGATATTTGATTCTTTAGGCTCTTCTATTAATGCATTCGGTAAAGATTTGCCTGAGGAAATCTGAGACAATGTTTTTTATGACTTGGTAGAAATACTATACCTTGGCAATGAGTGGTAATGACTAACTAATAAGACAGAGAAACAGATTGTGGTAAAGAAAGAAAAACAACGACCTCACCATGACGCGTTATTCAAGCATTTTTTAACGCAGCCCGAAACGGCCAGGGAATTTTTATCCCTTTATCTGCCCGAAGAGATCCAGTCGTTGTGTGATTTAGCCACATTGAAACTGGAATCCGGCAGTTTTGTGGATCGGGATTTACGTCAACTGCACAGTGATGTGCTGTATTCGGTTGAAACAGCTAGGGGACAGGGCTATATCTATTGTCTGATTGAACATCAGTCCACTCCTGACCCGCTGATGGCCTGGCGGCTGATGTATTA
>NZ_JFGV01000044.1:0-44988 GCF_000612035.1 Photorhabdus aegyptia
CATTTGATTAACTTAATAAATGTGACATAAATCCCAAATTTTTTAACTCGCTACACTCACCAAAAATCCGATTTAAGTGAAGAACAGGTTAATTAATATTCATCGTATTCTTCAATGGTCACTTGCAGCGATAATATTTTCCCATTGCGCAATAAAGTGACAGGAACAACGCTGCCGGGGCGTATTTCAGCCACTTGATCCATTGTTTCAACCGCAGAAATAGCGGGTTTGTTATTGACGCTGGTAATGATATCACCCACTTTAATACCGGCTTTTTGCGCAGGCCCGTTTGTAGTTACCTGAAATACTCGTAGCCCTTGAAGCTGGTTAATATTGCCGTTAGAAGAGCGAATATGTGGCAGCTCTTGCGACGTTATGCCGATAAAACCCCGGATAACTCGTCCGTCACGGATAAGTTTCTGCATAATCTTAGTAGCGAGTTCAGTCGGAATAGCGAACCCCAACCCTTCTGGCGTTTCACCATTTTCACTTTTATCGAATGATAATGTATTGATACCCACTAGTTCGCCAAGGGTGTTAATCAGTGCGCCGCCGGAGTTACCCTGATTAATGGAAGCATCGGTCTGGAGAAAGTTTTGACGGCGGGTAGGGCTTAATCCAACGCGACCGGTAGCGCTGATAATCCCTTGGGTAATGGTTTGCCCCAAATTATAAGGGTTACCAATGGCGAGAACGACATCTCCCACATGGGCTACTCTATTTGGATTAATCGTTATGACAGGCAGGTTTTCAGCATCAATTTTCAGGACGGCAAGATCCGTTAAGCTGTCAGAGCCGATGACCAGGGCTTCATAAAAATGGCCGTCTTGCAGTGCAACAATAATTTGTCCTGCATTATTAATGACGTGTTTATTGGTAAGGATGTAGCCTTTATCACTCATGATGACGCCGGAACCAAGGGTATGGTTTTCCCGGCCTTGATGAGAAAAACTTCCCATGTTGCTGCTGTAGACGTTGACTACGGCGGGCGCTGCCCTACGGACACCTTTATTAAAGCTGAATGGAACTTCGTCATTACTGTTGCTGGTAATTGCAGACATCAACCCGCTAGGGCGCAGTGATGGAATGGTAATCAGTAAAATTACAGCTACAAGTAATCCTAAAAAAGCAGAGCGCAGCAACTTGGCAATCATGGGTATTATTCAGTGTGAGTTAATGAGTCATGGCAGGATAACATAGAAATTAACAGATACTGCATTATGCTGTATCTCGGATTGCTGACTTTGAGCGCTTCGATTATCACCATTGAGTTTTTATTAATAATAAAACGAAAAAATTTGTACTGACAGTTTTCATGGGTATTAAACTCTTTTTTATCTTATTTTGCTACAACCCGCCGGGTTTTAACGCTGTTTTTAATTTTTCGTTTTAGTGTTTTTTTATTGACTTCGCCATGTTGAGATTCACTCAGATTAAATCATGTGGAGTATCGTTTTTCATAGTGTTTGAAAACAAGGCGTGTCAGAAATTTTCACTCATTCAGGTAAGATGAGATACGCTTTATCTGAATATGATAAAACCGTCGTTAAAAAGCCGTTTATGTTCTGTCAGTATAGTTTTAAAATCTGGAAAAAATAGTAAGCGTATTATGAAAAAACAGGTGAAAACTTTAATCATTAACAGTGAAAATAAGTGATTAATATTTTTTAAAAACGGGTGAAAAATTCGATGCTATATTGATATTGGAAGGGGGAATATCAGGAAAAATCGGTCTTGAATTGATTAACAAAGTGACTGCGTTAATCCAATAATAAGAGTAAAAATATTTAACAGGATTAACCGAATTAAGCTAATGTGCTTAAATAAGCGGTTTTGCATAGGCTGTAAGGAGTTTACGAAAAATCAGAGACAATCATTAAAGGAAATCGATAAGTTTTCAGATTGATTAGATTAGCAGTATTAAAAATGATTAAACAATCAGGCATTGAGCTTAAATATTATTAGCATATCGGTTATCTGTTCTGGTTTTAAAGTTAAAAAATTAAATATAGGAAAAAGGGAAAACTTAAACATCAGTTTAATGAAAAATGGGGAAGTTAAATGCGTATCAGGAAACGAAAAAACATAAGGTTTATAAAAACTGCTCAATGAACCCCCTCTTTTGCTTTAAAAAATAGGAAAGCCCCGGGAATGAGAGTTGTTTTAACGACTCCATCTCTTTTAACATGGTTAACTTTCTCTTTTTACGTGTATTTCCCGCTTTTAGCGATCATAAGCGCTTTTTTATCGGTAATTAATTCATCTGAGGATTAAAAAATCAGGTATCCCATTAATGCCAGATTTTTAAAAGGGACGGCATAAATAAAAAAGGTTTATTCCTTGCTATGATGATTTAAAAGTGAGTATACAGAGAGATTAAAGATTTATATAAGGATTTAACTCAATAGATACCTTCTTTATAAGGACAGTTAATTGCTTTTAATAAAAATCTATTAACCATTAACAGAGAGTTGAAAAGAAATCAGAAGGTAAAATAATGTTATTCTGTATGTTGATATTAAAATATTCTCTCACCGTTATTTTATTGAGGAAATTATAAATATAACGCAATGAAAAGAAGTGTGAAACGGTTAATGTGGTAGGATTTAACTTCTAAAAAGAGAGTTGATTATCCGAGAAAGTTAAGGGAGTATCTTTAATATCATCAGGCTATTTACTGGCATAATTTATCCGAAAAATAAAGGGTGGCAGCCTATAGAAATCTCTCAGGATTGAGAGTAAACAGCCTCAGCAAAGATAAAAAGAGGGTATAATTAACGTTGGTTAAATGTAAAATACGATATGCCATGATGATTAAACTTAATAAAAATCAGGTATTAAAAGTGGTAAAAACAATGGTTAAAACCTGATGCCAATTAAAATCAGAGGTTAAAACAATGGTTTATATTTTTTCATAACTTAACGCGTCCTTTTTCCACAATATCCAGCCGTTCGGTTAAAAAGTTAGAGTTAGCTTTTTCTTGTTGCGAAAAGGAATTCCAACTGGGTTTAACTGGCCGCAGAATAATGATATCGCCTTCACGAATAATCTCCAATTCGTTCACTCCCTCGAAATCGAGGTCGTGAGGTAAACATACAGCTCGGTTATTGCCGTTTTTAAATACGACTACGGTTCTCATATTGAGTCCTCCAGAAAAACTATTTACAAACTCACCCGTCGCGAGGGATATCAACGACTTTAAGACACAGCGTTACGCTGTGTCTTAAATGGAATTAGATCGATTTTTACTAAAAGTATTAATTTCTCAGTAACAAATAGATACTCTCTTCGCCGCGAAGAATGTTCAGCGCTATAACTGGCGGTTTAGAATCAATGACTTTGCGCAGTTCGTTAATATTCTGTATCCGTTCATTATTGATCCCAACAATCAGGTCATTTTTCTGTAAGCCAGATAACGCCGCCGGTGAGTTTTGAGCGACACTATCGATTTTCACACCGTAAGTCCCTTTCACTTCGCCATTACTCAGAGTCGCACCTTGCAGGGCAAGGGTCAGATTTCCGGCTTTGGTTGTTTGACCTTCACTGTTTTCCAGCGTAACAGAAACCTCCATTGGTTTACCTTTACGCAATAAGCCAATTTTAATTTCTTTACCTGGTATCGTTGTGCCGATTTTGGCTTTCAGCTCAGCAAAGCTACTAATCTTCTTACCATCAACGGAAACAAGAATGTCGCCGGATTTAATACCTGCTTTCGCGGCTGCGGATTTTGGTAATACTTCACTGACAAATGCCCCGCGCTGGGCATCGATATTGAATGCCTTGGCGATATCGGAATTCATTTCCATGCCTTTAATACCAAGAATACCGCGTTTGACTTCGCCATGAGCGATAAGCTGCTCGCTCAAGGTTTTTGCCATATTACTTGGGATTGCAAAGCCGATACCGATGTTACCGCCACCTGGGGCCAGAATAGCGGTATTGATACCGATTAATTCACCATTCAAATTAACCAGTGCGCCGCCGGAGTTGCCACGGTTAATAGATGCATCCGTTTGGATGAAGTTTTCTAACCCTTCAAGGTTCAGACCACTACGCCCTAACGCAGAGATAATGCCGGAAGTTGCAGTTTGACCAAGGCCGAATGGATTACCAACCGCAACAGCAAAATCACCAACTCGGAGCTTATCGGAATCGGCCATAGTAATGGCAGTTAAATTCTTAGCATCTTTCAGTTGCAGCAGGGCGATATCCGTCTGAGGATCGCGGCCTAACAATCTGGCTTCATATTCACGCCCATCATTCAGTTGGACACGGATTTTATCTGCATTCTCGATAACGTGATTGTTGGTTAATATATAACCTTTGGCAGCGTCAATGATGACACCTGAGCCAAGCCCCTGGAATGGGCGGGTACTTTCACGGCCCATTGGTAGATTTGGGCCAAAGAAGAATCTGAATTCTTCGGGTATACTCTGTTCCTGTTGTACCTGCGTACCAGAAACATGCACGCTGACAACGGCTGGCAGGACTTTTTCAAGCATCGGTGCAAGGCTTGGTAACGTCTGACCGGCAATAGCAGCAGGTAAAGCAGCGCTACTGATAGTCGGGATCGAAATTGTAGACAGTCCGATACTGATTGCTAACGCACTAAGGAGTAAGTGTTTTCTTTTCATCTAATTTTGTTCTCTTGTATACCTAAGCCAGAAGGCCAATGAAGTTAATTCCGGCAAGCAGCCATGATTATTCTATGACTGTTAATTATTAAATAAAGTTCACCGGGCAAACAGATTTAGCATGATTCTTTACAGGTATTTACATGATTGAGAAACAAAAAGACAAAACTTGCAGGTAGATAATAGATTTTACATTTGAATTAATGCTGTGGCACGAACATGCCACAGCAAAAATTTTTACTGGTTTTTTTCGTTCATCGGACGAAACAGGCCGGAAGCGCCGTCGGAATAATCCTTTGGTGGCATCTTAACCGGAGCTTGATCATTATCCGCTTCTGATTCAGTCAATCGATAATTAAATGGATTGTCTTGTACTGGCATATTCGGCATCAGTTCATGAGAGCTTTTAGCCATATGCTGATATAACTGACGATAATCGCGAGCCATATTGTCGAGTAATTCTGCACTGCGGGCAAAATGACCAACTAATTCTTTACGGTACTCTTCCAGTTCTGATTTATTATTCTCCAGTTCGGTTTGTAAGGCTTTCTGCTGGCGCAGCTTAGCGTTACCAAAACGCATAACTAGCGCTCCGATAACAAAACCAACTACCAATCCAATCAGTGCATACTCCCAAGTCATAGCTACTCCTTCATCAACATCGTTGTTCCGCAGAATGTTTCACTTAATTATCGTCACTATAACCGTTAATCTAGTTAGAGTGGAATATTGATCATGATTTACATTTGTTTGTAGACCTTATTCTGAACCTTATTGTAGACAATTGATCCGGTAATAAGGTCAATCTGAATCATAAAAACGATAAAAAATGGGCGATTATTTTAAGGATTGTTATTGTCATGCCATCATTGATTACCCCTTCATCATACTATCAAAAAGCCCTTTCCGAGGGTAAATACCAACCAGATGAGGTTCAGCGTCAAGTCGTTGCTCAATTGGATACCATTCATCATGCTCTGATTAATGCTTCTCCCGGCCGTCCCGTGAAACGCCAAAGCTTGAAAGGTCGTCTGAGTAAACTGTTAGGCAAGCCGACTTCAATGAGCTGTAGACCTATTCAAGGGCTTTATATGTGGGGAGGCGTTGGTAGAGGGAAAACTTGGTTAATGGATATGTTTTACCAAAGTTTACCCAGTGAAAGAAGATTACGTTTGCATTTCCATCGTTTTATGCTGCGAGTGCATGAAGAGTTAAAGGCATTGCAAGGGCATGAAAATCCGCTGGATATTGTGGCGGATGGTTTTAAAGCGGAAACCGATGTGCTTTGCTTTGATGAGTTTTTCGTTTCCGATATTACCGATGCCATGATTCTCGGTACATTGTTGGAGGCGCTGTTTGTCAGGGGAATTACCTTGATTGCAACGTCCAATATTCCTCCAGATGAACTCTATCGCAATGGCTTACAGCGAACTCGTTTTTTGCCTGCTATTGAGCAGATCAAAAAATATTGTGACGTTATGAATGTGGATTCGGGTATTGACTATCGGTTGCGCACATTGACGCAAGCTCATCTCTATTTCGCACCGCTGAATGAAGATAATGAACGAGCGATGGATCGAATGTTTATTCTTTTGGCCGGTAACAGCAGTGAACAAGCTTCGGTGTTGGAAATTAACCATCGGCAGATGCCGGCGATTCGTAACGCTGATGGTGTATTGGCAATTGGATTTAAAGTTTTGTGCGAAGATGCGCGTAGTCAGATGGATTATATTGTTTTAGCAAAACTTTATCACACTGTTTTGTTATATCAGGTTCCAGCGATAATGCCGGGTAATGAAAATGCCGCTCGCCGTTTTCTAGCGCTGGTTGATGAATTTTACGAACGCCGGGTAAAACTTATCATTAATGCGGCGGTGCCGATGGAGCAAATTTACCAAGGGGTGTTGTTGACTTTCGAATACCAGCGTTGCTTATCTCGTTTGCAAGAGATGCAAAGCGAAGAGTATCTGAAATTACCTCATTTACCTTAATTTTATGTTTACCCGTATATTTCAGATTCAAAACTGATTTTAAATATTCAAATTGGGGTCGATTTTTATTTTTGACTTCTCTATAATCTTGCGACCCCACGTTACAGCAATGTTTTTTTTCCCAAAAACTTGCAATAGTGCCGGCATAGGCTATTCGAAGGGGTAGGTTTGCTGGACAAGAGTCGTGTGAACCTCAGCAAGTTTCTGAACCTTGAGTGTTCACCAACGTGTAACTTATTATTGGGTAAGCTTTAATGAAAACTTTTACAGCTAAACCAGAAACCGTAAAACGCGACTGGTATGTTGTTGACGCAGATGGCAAAACTTTGGGCCGTCTTGCAACTGAAGTGGCTCGTCGCCTGCGCGGCAAGCATAAAGCGGAATACACTCCGCATGTTGATACCGGTGATTACATCATCATCGTTAATGCAGAAAAAGTTGCAGTCACCGGCAACAAGCGTTCTGATAAAATCTACTATCACCACACCGGTCATATCGGTGGTATCAAGCAAGCGACCTTTGAAGAGATGATTGCTCGCCGTCCTGAGCGTGTAATTGAAATCGCGGTTAAAGGCATGCTGCCAAAAGGGCCACTGGGCCGTGCAATGTACCGTAAACTGAAAGTTTACGCCGGTAGCGAGCACAACCATGCGGCACAGCAACCGCAAGTTCTGGACATTTAATCGGGATTATAGGCAATGGCTGAAAATCAATACTACGGCACTGGTCGCCGCAAAAGCTCTTCCGCACGTGTCTTTATTAAGCCAGGTAGCGGTAACATCGTTATCAACAAACGCAGCCTTGAAGTTTACTTCGGCCGTGAAACAGCGCGCATGGTTGTTCGTCAGCCGCTGGAGTTGGTTGATATGTTGGGTAAACTGGATCTGTACATCACCGTTAAAGGTGGTGGTATTTCTGGTCAAGCAGGTGCAATCCGTCACGGTATCACCCGCGCACTGATGGCGTATGACGAAACTCTGCGTTCTGATCTTCGTAAAGCTGGCTTCGTTACCCGCGATGCTCGTGAAGTTGAACGTAAGAAAGTTGGTCTGCGTAAAGCACGTCGTCGTCCACAGTTCTCCAAGCGTTAATTTTTTGTCTTTATGGCAATTATTTAATGTGCAAACCCGTCTTTGTGGCGGGTTTTTTACTTAATTATCCATACACTTCCCCCAAAATGTACAAAATCTGGTAAACTAGTGCCAATTTTTGCCTCATCCATTTGTCTGCCTATTATCTGAACGATGGTAATTGTGTTGGATAGTAATTGCGCTGGATAATAATTGTGTTGAGTAGCGCATTCCGTATTCACCGTTGCGGCGCAGAAACATAAAGGGTGAGAATGAATGAGTAAGAATAGTCGTGGTCGTGTGGGGCTATTCATTCCTTTTTTAGATAAACTTGGAGGTTTTCATGGCTGTCGCTGCCAACAAACGTTCGGTAATGACTCTGTTTTCAGGCCCGGCCGACATTTTTAGCCATCAAGTGCGAATTGTATTGGCGGAAAAAGGTGTCAGCGTTGAAGTTGAACAGGTTGAGGCAGGTAACCTGCCACAGGACCTCATCGATCTGAACCCTTATCAGACAGTTCCGACTTTGGTTGATCGTGAGCTGGCGCTATATGATTCCCGCATCATTATGGAATATCTGGATGAACGTTTTCCTCATCCGCCATTAATGCCAGTGTATCCAGTTGCCCGTGGTTCCAGCCGTTTGATGATGCACCGCATCGAAAAAGACTGGTACTCCCTGATGCATACGATTGAAGAAGGCAATTCTCAAGAAGCCAATACTGCCCGTAAAAGATTAGCAGAAGAGTTGCTAGCAGTGGCGCCAATATTTAAAGAGATGCCATTCTTTATGAGCGAAGAATTCAGTTTGGTTGATTGTTATCTTGCTCCTTTACTATGGCGTTTACCGGTATTGGGTATAGAGTTACCGAGTTCTGGCACTAAAGATTTACAAATTTACATGCAGCGTGTCTTTGAACGTGATGCATTCTTGGCTTCATTAACCGAAGCTGAACGTGAAATGCGCTTGCAATCCAGGAGCTGATTTATGGAGCTGTCTCAAATGTCTCCCCGTCGTCCTTATTTGTTGCGTGCTCACTACGAGTGGTTGCTCGATAATAATATGACTCCGCATCTGGTTATAGACGTGACTTTACGTGGAGTTAATGTACCAATGGAATATGCCCGCGATGGGCAAATTGTGTTGAATATAGCGCCGAGAGCTGTTGGTAATCTTGAGTTAACCAATGATGAAGTACGCTTCAATGCCCGTTTTGGTGGTGTTCCCCGTCGGGTTAATGTATCGATGGCGGCGGTTATAGCGATTTATGGCCGTGAAAATGGGGCGGGAATGATGTTTGAGCCTGAAGCAGCTTATAAAGATGAATATCTTTTTAAATCTGCTTCAGATCAGGATAAAGCGGGTACCTCTGCATCTGCGACAGATAATCTGGTATTAGTTACGGATACACTGAGTGATGCCGAAGATAATAGTGGAACTTCACCTGATGATGAGCCACCAAAGCCAACGAGAGGGCGCCCTGCTTTACGGGTAGTTAAATAAGCTTAGAAGAGGGGGCGATTCGCCTCCTTATTTTTTTAAATTTATTAATTAGAATTCTGTATTGTAGGCTTTTTCTAACTCCCAGAAACAATCATTAGCTCTGTCTTTAGCTTTGCTATCAGTGATGGCACCTAAACTCTTTTTGACCTTATCTATAAACTCTATTTTATTCTCTCTGGTTCCCAGTTCTGGTGGGATTGTGCAGATATCAGCCAGTGATAGATTGTTTTCTTTATCTGCGTTAGCAAGGACCTCAACAGGATTATTAATTAATGCCAGGGATAATGCGTAGCGTATCTCTTTGGCAAAATCCTGGTGCATGCTTTGCGTTAATTTGAAAGCCAGTTTTATCCATTTACGGTCACCAGTCGTAATTTTGTGAGTGATTTCTTGCCTGGCTCCCATTTCTCCTAATTCTGCCACTACAGAGTTGGTACCTCTGTTTATGATTTCTTTAGTAATATTTTCAGGTGTTAAGGGATGTGATAAAGCAAGAGCCGTTTGACTGATAAACAGAGTTGGAGACAACAAAATCAGGATTTTTATTAGCTTCATTAATGTTTCCAGTGTTTGTAGTTAAGTAAATATCGTAGAGTTTAGCCCTATTGGTTAGAATATTTTATTTAAATTCCACATTGATAAGAAATAATATTCTAAAATATTATCTATGACAGTAATAAGTTTGAAATGTTCATTAAATCTACTTACTTTTTTGTGTAAGGGTAATTCAATTAATATAATTTATTGAATTGGTAATAGAAAGAGACGGGAGCTGAAAAGCTCCCTTGGTTGATTAAATGTTTAGATAATCAAGAATGCCTTGCGCGGCTTTACGCCCCTCGGCAATTGCGGTTACAACGAGATCAGAGCCACGGACAGCATCTCCACCAGCAAATATCTGCGGATTGCTGGTTTGAAAGGGAATGTCTGAACTCTCTGGTGCGACAATGCGTCCCTGTTTATCCAAGGTTACTTGATGATCATTTAGCCAGTTCATGGTATGTGGTTTAAAGCCGAATGCCATGATCACTGCATCGGCCTTAAGCAGGTGTTCTGAACCTGCGATAATTTCAGCTTGGCGGCGTCCATTCTCATCAGGTTGACCTAATTGAGTCCGTACCATTTTTATGCCACAAACTTGACCTGAATGGTTGATTTCAATACTGACGGGTTGCAGATTAAACAGAAACTCTACGCCTTCTTCCTTGGCATTTTTGACTTCACGCTGGGAGCCTGGCATGTTGATTTCGTCACGACGATAAGCACAAGTAACTGAAGCCGCTTTTTGGCGAATCAAGGTTCTGACACAATCCATTGCAGTATCACCGCCGCCAAGCACCACGACCCGCTTACCTTGCATATTGATAAAAGGTTGCGATTGCAGGGCGGGATAACCCATCAAATGCCGGGTATTGGCAGTCAGAAATGGCAGAGCCTCATAAACACCATCAGCATCTTCATTTGCCAGCCCTCCACGCATTGACTGATAGGTTCCTACACCAAGGAATACTGCATCAAACTGCTCAGTCAGTTCAGATAAGGCAATGTCTTTGCCTATTTCAGTATTGAGCCGGAATTTAATTCCCATCTCAGAGAAAATTTCACGGCGGCGTATCATGACCTCTTTTTCCAGTTTAAACGCCGGTATGCCAAAGGTGAGTAATCCACCGATTTCCGGGTGACGATCAAAAACAACGGCTTGTACGCCATTACGGGTTAATACATCAGCACAAGCTAGCCCCGCAGGGCCTGCGCCAATAATCGCAACCTGTTTGCCCGTCGGCTGAACTTGTGACATATCGGGCTTCCAGCCCATAGCAATCGCTTTGTCATTGATATAGCGTTCAATATTACCAATCGTCACGGCACCGAACTCATCATTCAGAGTGCAAGCGCCTTCACAAAGGCGATCTTGTGGGCAAACACGACCACAAACTTCCGGCAGGCTGTTTGTTTGGTGGGATAGATCAGCCGCTTCCATAATACGTCCTTCATTGGCAAGTTTAAGCCAATTGGGAATGTAGTTATGAACGGGGCATTTCCATTCGCAATAAGGGTTACCGCAAGAAAGGCAGCGATCGGCCTGTGTCTGTGCCTGAATTGCTGAAAATGGCTCGTAGATCTCCACAAATTCTATTTTGCGGATTTTCAGCGGCTTTTTAGGCGGATCGACGCGTTGTAAGTCGATAAACTGATATACATTCTGGCTCATCTTGGCTCCTTATTGCGCTTGAATTCGCAATTCTGCGGAAGAACGACTGCGATGTCCCAGTAGGGCTTTCACATCACTGGATTTGGGTTTCACAAGCGCGAATTTACTCAGCCACTGTTGCCAGTTAGCAAGAATATCTTCACCGCGCTGAGAGCCGGTCAGGAGGACGTGCTCAGTGATAAGTCCTCTCAAGTGTTCTTCGTGGATAGCTAAGGTAGCTACTGCCAGTACTTCGACTAACTCTGGGTTAACCCGTTTGCGGAAATCATCATTTTCATCCAAGACATAAGCAAAGCCGCCAGTCATTCCGGCACCAAAATTTATTCCAGTGCGTCCGAGAATACAGACGATACCTCCTGTCATATATTCACAGCCATTATCTCCTATACCTTCTACAACCGTAATCGCTCCTGAATTACGAACAGCGAAGCGTTCTCCTGCCCGCCCGGCAGCAAACAGTTTGCCTCCGGTTGCTCCGTAGAGACATGTGTTGCCAATGATGGTTGCCTGATGGCTTTTGAAGGCAGAACCCACCGGCGGGTGTATGACAATGCGGCCGCCAGCCATACCTTTACCGACATAATCGTTGGCATCACCGATAAGTGTTAGCTCCAGACCGCCGGCGTTCCAGACACCAAAACTTTGACCGGCAGTACCGTTGAAATGAATTTTTATTGGCGCCGCGGCGATCCCCTGATTACCATGTCGAGCAGCGATAAAACCGGAAAGGGAAGCGCCCACTGAACGATCAGTATTACGGATATCGAAATAGAAAGTTTTACTTTGCTGGTTCTCAATATAGCTGGAAGCTTGAGCCAGTAAATTTTTATTCAGAGTCCCATTATCGAATGGTGGATTGTTTTCGGTGCAATATAATGTTTTGCCTTGATGGGGTTCTGCGGTTGCCAGGAGCGGATCAAGATTGAGTTTGCTCTGTTTTGCTGAAATACCTTCTAATACTTCAAGCAGGTCAGTTCGGCCGATTAAATCAGTTAGCTTTTTGACACCCAATGCAGCCATAATCTCTCTGGTTTCACGGGCGATAAAGCGGAAATAGTTCATTACCCGCTCAGGCAATCCGTGGTAGTGGTCGCGACGTAATTTCTCATCCTGAGTGGCAACCCCGGTTGCACAGTTATTGAGATGGCAAATACGCAGATATTTGCACCCAAGGGCAACCATCGGTCCGGTGCCGAAACCGAAACTTTCAGCGCCAAGAATGGCCGCTTTAATAATATCTACGCCGGTTTTCAACCCGCCGTCAACTTGTAAGCGGATCTTATGGCGTAATCCGTTAGCAACTAGCGCTTGTTGGGTTTCCACCAGCCCTAATTCCCAAGGGCATCCGGCATACTTCACCGATGACAATGGGCTGGCGCCGGTACCGCCGTCATAACCTGCAATAGTAATTAAATCGGCATAAGCTTTGGCAACGCCAGTGGCAACAGTACCAACGCCGGGTTCTGAAACCAGTTTTACTGAGATCAGCGCATTGGGGTTGATCTGTTTTAGATCGAAAATCAACTGAGCCAAATCTTCAATAGAGTAAATATCATGATGTGGTGGTGGAGAGATAAGTGTTACGCCAGGCACGGAATAACGCAGTTTTGCAATATACGGTGTTACCTTATCGCCCGGTAATTGCCCACCTTCTCCGGGTTTAGCACCTTGCGCGACTTTAATCTGAATCACATCGGCGTTGACCAGATAAGCTGGTGTTACACCGAATCGACCGGAAGCAACTTGTTTGATACGGGAAACCTTTTTTGTTCCATAACGTGCGGGGTCTTCTCCACCTTCGCCGGAGTTGGAAAAACCGCCTAGCGTATTCATGGCTTCGGCCAGAGCTTCGTGTGCTTCGGGGCTTAATGCTCCAATCGACATCGCTGCGGTATCAAAGCGTTTAAACAGCTCTTCGGCAGGTTCTACTTCTTCAATAGGCAGAGGTTCAGCTTTTGTTTTTATCGCCAGTAAATCACGGATGGTGGTAATTGGGCGTTGATTAACCAGACGAGAATATTTCAAGTAATCGTGATATTCGCCACTATGAACCGCAGCCTGTAAAGTGCTTACAACATCCGGGTTATAGGCGTGGTATTCGCCGTTATGAACATATTTCAGCAATCCCCCCTGATCGAGTGGTTGACGGGCAAGCCATGCGCGTTTGGATAAGTTTCGCAGATCCTGCTCGAAATCGCTGAAATTAGCACCGCCAATTCGGCTGACGACGCCGTTGAAGCAAAATTCAGTTAATTCGGAATGTAAACCGACAGCTTCAAATAGTTTAGAACAGCGATAGGAGGCGATAGTCGAGATGCCCATTTTCGACATGATTTTATATAACCCTTTATTGATACCATTGCGGTAGTTAAGCATGACATCAGCATAGGGTTTATTAATTGTGCCATTATCGACCATTTTGGCCAGTGATTCATAAGCCAGATAGGGATAAATCGCTGTGGCGCCAAATCCCAGTAGTACAGTGAAATGGTGTGGATCACGGGCACTCGCTGTTTCTACTATCAGGTTGGTATCACAGCGCAGGTTTTTTTCTACCAAGCGGTGTTGAATCGCGCCAACAGCCATAGGCGTTGGTATGGGTAACTTCTCCGGCGTAATGTTGCGGTCAGATAATACCAACAATACGGCGCCATCTCTGGCGAGTTGTTCTGCCTGGTCACACAATGCGAACAGGGCATTTTGCAGATTGGTTTCTTGTGGATTGAAAGTTAAGTCTAATCGTTCTGCGCGATAGTGTGGACTTTGCTGCGTGATTAATTGATGAAAATCAGAGTAGAGCAGGATAGGGGATTTAAAACTTAATCGGTGTGCCTGTCCCTCTGCTTCGCAAAATACGTTCATCTCCCGCCCAATGCAGGTGGTGAGAGACATAACATGTGCTTCGCGTAGTGGGTCGATTGGCGGATTAGTAACTTGAGCGAATTGCTGGCGGAAATAGTCATAAATAATCCGTGGACGGCTGGAAAGGACGGCAAACGGTGTATCATCCCCCATTGAGCCGGTTGCTTCCTGACCATTCTCTCCCAGGACACGGATGATTTGATCTAGCTCTTCGTTGCTGTAGGCAAATTGTTTGTGATAGACCGCTAAGGATTGATCATTCAGATCCCGGTGACCAGCTTGATCTTCCAGTAATTCTTCAAATGGGGTCAGGCGTTTGACGTTTTTATCCATCCATTCTTTATAGGGATGGCGGCTTTTTAAGTCATTGTCTGTTTCTTCTGCATGAAGGATGCGGCCTTGGCGGGTATCAATCACGATAAGTTCACCGGGACCAACGCGCCCTTTTTCCACCACTTCGTCCGGTTGATAATCCCAGATGCCGATTTCGGAAGCACAGGTGATCAGCTTATCTTTAGTGATAACATAGCGGGCCGGGCGCAAGCCATTGCGATCCAGATTACAGGCAGCATAGCGCCCATCTGACATAACGATACCCGCCGGGCCATCCCACGGCTCCATGTGCATGGAGTTGAAATCAAAAAAAGCTCGCAGATCTTCATCCATATCAGGATTGTTTTGCCATGCGGGAGGAACTAGCAATCGCATAGCACGGATTAAATCCATTCCGCCGTTGAGAAACAGTTCCAGCATGTTATCCAGCGAGCTGGAATCTGACCCTGTTTCGTTGACAAAAGGGGCAGCCGTTTGCAGATCGGGAATCAGCGGCGTCTTGAATTTATAGGCTCTTGCTCGTGCCCACTGGCGGTTACCGGTGATGGTGTTTATTTCACCGTTATGGGCAAGATAGCGAAAAGGTTGTGCCAGTGGCCAGCGGGGGACGGTATTGGTTGAGAAGCGCTGGTGGAATAGGCAAATTGCCGATTCCAAACGTAAATCAGCCAGATCGGGATAGAAGCGGGGCAAATCTGCCGCCATGCACAGCCCTTTATAGATAGTCACCAGATTGGACAAACTGCAAACATAAAAATCGCTGTCGTTAATGCGTTTTTCTATTCGGCGGCGAGCAACGAACAAACGGCGTTCTAAATCACGTGCACGCCAGCCTGCTGGAGCATTAACAAAAATCTGTTCGATACGGGGGAGGCTTGAGAGGGCTATTTCGCCCAGAATATCACTGTTGATGGGGACTTCACGCCAGCCAACGACTGACAGAGTTTCATTTTGTAGCTCCTGTTCGACGATTTCCCGGCAGTTTTGTGCAATCTGAGGATTTTGGCTGAGAAATAGCATTCCGACGGCGTAATTGCGGGCTAAATGCCACTCTTGCTCCTGTGCGACCATCCGAAAAAAACGGTCAGGTTTTTGCAGTAATAAACCACAACCATCACCGGTTTTGCCGTCTGCCAGGATTGCCCCACGATGTTGCATTCTTGCCAAGGCATGGATAGCGGTACGTACTACTTTGTGGCTTGGCTCCCCTTCAATATGGGCTATCAATCCAAAGCCACAGTTATCCTTTTCTTGAGATTTGTTATACAGCATATATGAACCTCCCGAGGTTCTGTCCGACTCTCACAGAAACTCACAGACATTTGTGAGATTAATATTTTTACTGGCGTCTGAATTGCGCCCTCAATCAACCACCACTTGTTTATTTGTGATAAACAGGTGGTGACTTAAATGATATTGTTTCACTGCATAATTATGGTTCAGATGAGAATCTGACAGATGATTTCCAGTGACTTTCCAAGTTAACTAGAAATATAAATCAGGTCAAATATAGCCGGGATAAGATAAGGATAGGTGATGATTAAAGCTAACATTATAATTTTTAAGTAAAAAATTTAATATTGGAGTTATGTGATATAGATCATGTTAGGATTTTAATGTGATTTATATCACTAATATTAGTGTAATATCTGTTTTATATATGCTGTTAAACTTTTATTTATTAGGTTTAAAATCTAAACAATGTGAACTTTAAAGAATTAATATGTATTTTTGTTTCTTTATAAGAATAAAGTTTTATCTTTTTGGGGGTGTTAAAGGAGTAAAAAAGAATTTTATGCTTATTTTATCAATGTATTTGATTATTTATTCATATTTGGATTGTGCGAAAAGACCGGCAGGAGTAAAACGCCAGAATAATATTTGGTGAGTCATAACTAAAACTATTAAATAATACTATTGTTTTACCAGGTCAACAATTTCTGTTATTCCTTCAACGAAGTGGCCGGTCTTTTACGGTATGATCTGGAATGGTCATATTTAACGGGAGTTTTTATGAAATGAAGCTGCTCAGGGGCCTGGCCCAATATTATGTTGATTTAATGATGAAATTGGGGTTAGTGCGCTTTTCATTACTGCTTGCATCCGCATTGGTTGTTCTTGCAATGGGTGTACAGATGGTAGTCACTTTTTTGCTTCAAGGAGGAGTGCAAAGTATTGATTTAGTTCGCTCAATCTTTTTTGGTTTGTTGATTACGCCTTGGGCTGTCTATTTTCTTTCGGTTGTTGTTGAACAGCTTGAAGAGTCGCGCCAACGATTATCCAAATTAGTTGAAAAGTTGGAAGTTATGCGCCAGCGTGATCGGGAACTTAATCAGCAATTAAAAGACAACATTATTAAGCTTAATCAGGAGATCTCTGTAAGGGAAAAAGCTGAACAGGCGCATCTGATACTGTTGGATAAACTCAAGGAAGAGATGAAACACCGTGAGCAGACGCAGATTGAATTGGAACAGCAATCGGTATTGTTGAAATCTTTTCTCGATGCCTCTCCTGATTTGGTTTATTACCGTAATGAAAATAATGAGTTTTCTGGTTGTAATCGGGCGATGGAGCTGCTGACGGGGAAAAGCCAGAAACAACTTGTCGGGCTGACGCCAAACGATGTTTATGATAAAGAAGTTGCTCGCAAAGTGATGAAAACCGATGAAAAAGTGTTCCGTCATAATGTTGCGCTCACTTATGAACAGTGGCTGGTTTATCCCGATGGCCGGAAAGCCTGTTTTGAGCTTCGGAAAGTCCCTTTTTATGATCGGGTGGGAAAAAGACACGGGCTTATGGGATTTGGGCGCGATATAACGGAACGTAAGCGCTATCAGGACGCTTTGGAGAATGCAAGTAGGGATAAGACTACTTTTATCTCAACGATTAGCCATGAGCTTCGTACTCCTTTAAATGGCATTGTTGGTTTGAGCCGTATTCTGCTGGATACTGAGTTGACGTCTGAACAAAATAACTATCTGAAAACGATTCATGTCAGCGCGATCACGCTTGGTAATATTTTCAATGACATTATTGAAATGGATAAAATTGAACGGCGTAAAGTACAGATTGATAATCAGCCAATTGATTTTACCGGTTTTATATCCGATCTAGAAAACCTCTCTGGGCTGCTGGTACAGCCGAAAGATATTAAATTTGTAATGAGTCCAGAACTGCCATTGCCTGCCAGAATCATGACGGATGGTACTCGCTTGCGCCAAATTCTGTGGAATTTGATTGGCAATGCGGTGAAATTTACGCAAAAAGGGGAGATTAATGTTCGGATTTGGTACGAAGAAGGGGAACGCCTGCTGTTTGAAGTCACAGATACGGGGATTGGTATCCCATATGATGAGCAAGAGAAGATTTTTGCGATGTATTATCAAGTGAAAGGCAGTCATGGTGGTTGTCCTGCAACGGGAACGGGTATTGGATTGGCGGTATCCAAGCGTTTAGCTCAAAGTATGGGAGGGGATATTGTGGTGGAAAGTGAGCCGGGACAGGGTTCTCGATTTACACTATCTATCATTGCGCCAGCTATGGAGGAGTGTCTTCTATCCAAAGAAGATACAGAAGATTGCCCACTTCCGGCTTTGCATATCTTATTGGTAGAAGATATTGAGCTGAATGTGATTGTTGCTCGCTCTGTACTGGAGAAATTGGGTAACAGCGTAGAAGTCGCTATGAATGGTAAAGACGCGCTAGAAATGTTTGAGCCAGAAGAGTTCGATCTGGTATTGCTGGATATTCAGTTACCCGATATGACTGGATTAGATATTGCCCGCGAATTACGTCGGCGATATGCCAAAAAAGATCTACCCCCACTGATTGCACTGACGGCAAATGTCTTAAAAGACAAAAAAGAGTATCTGGATGCGGGTATGAATGGTGTGTTGAGTAAGCCTCTCTCTGTGAATGCGTTAACCGCCATTATTGAACAATATTGGGGGGAACAGTCTGTGCATCATATGCAGCCGGAAGAAGAGGAGTCAGGATTGGTGAAAAAAAATGAAGATTTGCTTGATACAGAAATGCTTAACCAATACATCGAACTCGTTGGACCTCAGTTGATTAGCGATAGTCTGAGTGTGTTTGAAAAGATGATGCCGGGTTACTTGTCTGTTCTTGACTCGAACATGACAGCTAAAGACCAGAAAGGCATTACGGAGGAAGCGCATAAGATAAAAGGTGCCGCGGGATCGGTTGGATTACGTCATTTACAGCAACTGGCTCAGCAGATTCAATCACCTGATTTACCAGCATGGTGGGATAATGTTCAGGAATGGGTTGATGAGTTAAAGCAAGAATGGAGAAACGATACGGAAATTTTAAGAGAATGGTTGGCGGAAGCTGAAAAAAAATAACCCCAACCGAGGTTGGGGTGCGCGAATACTGCGCCAACACCAGGGAAAACTTTTTACACGCCTATTTAATAGATCTTTGGTTGCGGCGAGTAAATGGGGAATTCTCCGTACATCATACAAGTACCAACATAGCAAAGATAAGATTTTTTGTTACAAGATTCATTAAAATCTGTGATGAAGATTGGTGTTTAACCCCCTAAAGGGTTAAGCAATAATCTACTACAAATGGAGTGAGGTATGAAATCAGTTGCGGTTGTCTTAAGTGGATGTGGTGTCTTCGATGGTAGCGAAATTCATGAGTCAGTATTAACTATGCTTTCTTTAGACCGTTTAGGTGTTAAAACGAGCTTTTTTGCACCTGACGCACCACAACTTCATGTTATTAATCATATTAACGGCGAAGAAATAGGGGAAGAACGTAACATCCTACAGGAGTCTGCCCGTATTTCGAGGGGAAAAATTAAGCCTTTATCACAAGCAAATGCAGATGAATTTGATGCCCTGATAATTCCTGGGGGATTTGGTGTTGCAAAGAATTTATGTGACTTTGCTGTTAAGACAGTTGATTGCGAAATAAATAAAGATTTATTAAGTTTGGTAAGGGCTATGCATAAGCAACATAAACCAATGGGATTTATGTGCATTGCGCCTGTTATGTTGCCAAAATTACTTAATAAACCGGTGAAACTAACGGTCGGCAATGATCCTGAAACGGTTGCTCAAGTAGAGGCTATGGGAGGTGTCCATATAGTTTGTGAGGTAAATGATGTTGTTATTGATTTAGAAAATAAAATTGTGACAACACCAGCCTACATGCTTGCTGAATCTATTTCTCAGGCAGAAGTGGGAATTGATAAACTTGTCAGAAAAGTATTGGAAATGACTGAGTAACTGGATGCGAAATCCTTTTCAATTTTTATGGTACTGGCTTAAAAAAATCGTAATCTCAGTTACTATCTTATGGATAGTTTCTGTTGTTGCATTTTCATTTTTGCCAGTGCCGTTTTCTATGGTTATGGTTGAGCGCCAGATTAGCGCTTGGTTATCGGTTAATTTTTCTTATGTATCTCATTCTGACTGGGTAGGGCAAGGACAAATATCGCCAAATATCGCATTGGCTGTTATTGCTGCGGAAGATCAAAAATTCCCACAGCATTGGGGATTTGACTTTGATGCTATCGAAAGTGTAATTGCGCGTAACCAAAATAATTCTGGCAGACTCAGAGGGGCTTCAACGATTTCTCAGCAAACGGTCAAAAATTTATTTTTGTGGGATGGGCGTAGCTGGTTAAGAAAAGGGGTGGAAGCCGGGATGACTTTTGTCATAGAACTAGGATGGTCAAAAAGTAGAATTCTAACTGTTTACCTTAACATAGCAGAATTTGGTGATGGAATTTTTGGTGTTGAAGAGGCATCCAGACACTATTTTCATAAATCGGCCAGTAAATTGACGGCATCAGAAGCGGCTTTACTGGCGGCTGTATTGCCTAATCCACACCGCTATAAAGTTAACGCACCTTCGGCTTATGTTTTACAGCGTCAACAATGGATTTTGCGGCAAATGCGGTTGTTGGGCGGGGTGAGTTACCTTGAGAAAAATGGGTTAATGCAGAATGATTGAGGGAAGAATAGAGAAGTTATTCGGTTTGACGTTGGATGATGAAAAGAGGTAAAACGCCGGCGCCAAAAAATGACGCGGCCTAATACCTAGATGTTTGACCGATTTATCGTGTCATCATCTTCAATCAATATGGTTAATTCAGATAAGTGAATGCGGTTGTTACCCGCTTAACACCGTTAGTTTCGCTGGCAATTTTTGCTGCGGCGTTACCTTCTTGTTTGGTCAGAATGCCTAATAAAAAGACTTCGCTGTTTTCCGTAACGACTTTTATGTTAGAAGACTTAACTGAGTCACTAGCCAAGATTTTTGAGCGTACTTTAGTTGTAATCCAGGTATCTTTGGAGGCTGTACTTAATGCAACGGGTTTCCCCTGACGAATTTCATTGTAAACAGTATGTGCCCCATCAACCCGCGATGCTATCTGTTTAGCTCGGTCTGAAAGGTTTGAATCTGGGCTTTGACCTGTCAGTAAAACTTTTCCTTGATAGGCGGTGGTAATAATGCGGGTTTGCTCTTTGAGCTGCTTATCTTTGTTAAGCGCATTACTGACACGGGCTTCGAGGGTACTATCATCAACCTGTTGACCAACTGTTCGGGGATCGGTTGCTGTTTTAGTCGCTACGGCGGCAGAGCCTACCACGACTGCACCAATACACCCCTGTAACATCACAGCAGTGCAAATCGTAGCTAATAGGGAGAAAAATCGCATTATTGGCTCCTTAGTCATCCTGATGGGGAAAGAGTGTATTATCGATTAAGTCACATAAGCAGTTAACTGTTAGCATATGAACTTCTTGAATTCTGGCACTGCGATGAGATGGAATACGAATCTCTACATCTTGTGGCCCGAGTAAGCCGGCAAGCTCGCCGCCATCGTAGCCTGTAAGGGCGACAATCGTCATATCGCGGGTTACCGCGGCTTCAACGGCTTTAACAATATCACGGCTATTACCATGCGTGGAAATCGCCAATAACACATCGCCTGGCTGACCTAATGCCCGTACTTGTTTAGCATAAATTTCATCATGCTGTTTATTGCTTGAAATTGCGGTGATGACCACATTGTCCGCGTTAAGCGACAATGCAGGCAGGCTTGGACGTTCAGTCTCAAACCGGTTGATCATATTGGCAGCAAATCGTTGAGCTGTTGCGGCTGAGCCGCCATTGCCACAGCAAAGAATTTTGTTACCATTCAGTAATGACTGAACCATCATCATTGCCGCTCGCGAAATAGCATCAGGTAATGCTTCTGCGGCTGCAATCTGAGTTTGAATACTTTCTGTAAAACAGACTTTAATTCTATCCAGCACCTTTATAACCTACTCAGTATCATTTTAACGAGAGAACTCATTTTGATTGAAGGCATTTTGCAACCATTCAAATTGTTGACCAGTAATAGCACAAATATCAAAGCGACAAGAAGAAGTTTCAAAACATTCACCCCGTTGCAACAACCATATTGCGGCAGCGTGTAATAATTTTTTACGCTTACTATGGGTGACTGTCGCCAGTGCATCTCCATATTGTCCTGATTTGCGGAAACGGACTTCAATAAAAACCCAAGTTTGCTTGTCTTTCATAATTAGGTCAATTTCACCACCGCGCACTTTCACATTTGCGGCGATAAAAGATAATCCTTGTTTTTGTAAAAACAACTTTGCCTGCGCTTCATAGCTGCGTCCTAGTAAATAACTTGTCAGCTTTTTTATTTTCATCCTGCTTTTTTATTTTCATTCTGAAATGAGTCATTTGAATTGAAAGGCCGCTTGGTAACAAGCGGCAAATTACTAAATAGCCGTGATTTGGCCTTGATGATATTTCATCCATGAGAGCTGTCGGAAAATGGTGCAGTTTTCCTGAACGGAGAGCGCACCGGAAGCTCCATTGAGATGGAAATCACTTTGAAGTTGAACCTGACTGAATTGATTTGCTAATGACCAGGCATCAATGCCCATAGCGTAAAGGCGCATCAAAGAGTAATCATTTGCAAATTTACTGGCTGCTTGCTGCATCAGTGGCAGGTTAGCTCCGGCGATTAAGGGAATGTCACTGAATTGCATTCCTTCCATCTCCAGGCGGAAATCGGGACCGACGCCAGCCTGATTACTGCGGGAACTTGCGTAAAGGGCAGGCTTATCGCGGGAACTGATCGCCATATCGATCATTGTCTTAATCAGCGTCAGTTCATCCAGAGTAGAAACAATATAAACTGCATCCACTGATCCACTGGTAGAGGCAGGAACAACATCGGTGTTTATCTGAGGGATTTCCAGATCACCAATGGCGATAGATGCAGGTTGATTGCTTGTGACATTGACGGCTGTTCCGGTTAGGCGGATACCCGTACCTCTATTAATTAATTGTTTCAGTTCGGCGGAAGAGCCAAAGGTTTGTTGCAGAACAGTATGCCCCCCTTGTTTTTGCCATTCCTGTGCAAAGGCGTTGGCAATACGGTCGCCAAAAGTCCCTCTGGGGACTAAAATCAGAGGATTCTGTTTCTGTTGCTGCCAAATGTGTTCCGCGGCATTTTTCGCTTCATCTTCTGGCGATAAAGAAAAATAGCAGATATTGGGCTGTGGTTGAGCATTATCTAACTCGTTGAGTACTAGCATATTTAATGAAGCATTTATCTGGACGAGTTTAACCACATCGGGTTTGAGTAACGGTCCGACAACTAAATTCACGCCGTCCTGCTTAGCCTGAATTAATAAATTTTCCAATGGCTGGCTGGCGGTGTCATAGATTTTGACCTGTTGTGTATTAATCGGCGCATTGGCTATGACAGGGGTTGTCTGAATAGTTGGTGTTGCTAATTCCACGGGCGCCACTTCACTGGGGGACATATCGGCAGAAACCGCGCCATCTGACGCACTATCGCTGTCTGCTATAGATAAATTTTCCGGGTTTTCTATTGGCAGTGATGGACTTGGTAAACCGGCCTGAGCATCAAGAAAACCTTGGCGAATGGCTTCACCGAATACTTTTGCTTGACCGCTTAACGGCAGGAACAGAGCAATACGGATATTCGTATCCTGCTGTTGGATGGCAGCCTGTTGTAACTGAGTTGGGAGTGACAGTGCGGCAGGGTTTTGTGGATAACGAATTTTCCAGTCATGGATAGCCGCTTGTAGTTTGTCAGAGTCCTGTTTGTTATCCTGATAGGCACTGAGTAAGTCCAGCCAGCCTTGCAGAACATTTTCATCAGCGTTGATGACTAACCCACGGCGCTCTTGTGGTGAAAGACGGGTCAGCATTTGCCAGGTATCATCAATATTTTTTTGATGAGCCGCACTCTCTTTCAGAAGTGGTTCCTGAGCAATATAAGCACGGATAACATCAAGAGAAGGTTCGTCATGAGCGGCATCAATGATGGATTGATAACGGGCGATTTCTGTACTGATTTTGTCCTGAATTTGCGAAGGTTGTTGCCCCTGTTGGTCAGGCGCGGTACATCCTGCGATGATCATAACTGCCAGCATAGCTGAACAGACTAAACCAGTTTTGATACGCACAAAAATTGAGGAAAGCATACTGTATCCAGCGATGTTTTTTTCAAAGATGCTCAATTTTAAATCGGCCATTCGGATGAAACAATGAATCAACCTAATCGAGCAGTGGTTACGACATCCACGCTATATGTTGTGCCAACCCCCATTGGAAACCTGGGTGATATCACTCAGCGTGCGCTTGAAGTTCTTGAGCATGTCGATCTGATTGCTGCCGAAGATACGCGACATACTGGCTTGTTGCTTCAACATTTTGCCATTAATGCGCGCATGTTCGCACTTCATGATCATAATGAACAGCAGAAAGCAGATCAATTAATTACAAAGCTCCAACAAGGACAAAGTATTGCATTAGTCTCTGATGCAGGAACGCCTCTGATTAATGATCCTGGTTATCATGTGGTTCGCCGTTGCCGTGAAGCCGGTATTCATGTTGTCCCACTTCCGGGGCCTTGTGCGGCGATAACCGCCTTGTCTGCTGCGGGCTTGCCGTCAGATCGTTTCTGTTACGAAGGATTTTTGCCCGCAAAACGTAAAAGCCGGAGTGATACTTTGCGGGCTTTGGAAAAGGAGCCGCGCACATTAATCTTTTATGAATCCACTCATCGTCTGATCGATTGTTTAGAAGATATGGTTGAAGTATGGGGAGCTGAACGTTACGTCGTTTTGGCGCGGGAATTGACAAAAACTTGGGAATCCATTCAGGGGATGCCAGTAGGTGAACTATTGGCGTGGGTTAAGGAAGATGAAACCCGTCGCCGTGGTGAAATGGTATTGATCGTTGAAGGCTATAGAAAACCGGATGACGATGTTTTGCCTCCAGAGGCATTAAGAACACTGGGGCTTCTTCAACAAGAATTGCCATTGAAAAAAGCGGCTGCATTGGCGGCAGAGATTCATGGTGTGAAGAAAAATGCGCTTTATCGTCATGGGTTGGGACAGAGTGAAGAATAATGGTAATTGCTGATAAACAGGACAGATAATCAGTAAATGCCTATACATCGTCAGGTAAACCTCTTATAATCCGGCGCGGAGTTGACTAGACAGTCGCTGCTTTACCATTAATCCTTTGGACGATGGGTAGAGGAGAGGAAAGTCCGGGCTCCACAGGGCAGGGTGCCAGATAACGTCTGGGGGGTGAAAGCCCACGACCAGTGCAACAGAGAGCAAACCGCCGATGGCCTGCTTAATGTAGGATCAGGTAAGGGTGAAAGGGTGCGGTAAGAGCGCACCGCACGGTTGGTAACAGTCCGTGGCACGGTAAACTCCACCCGGAGCAAGGCCAAATAGGGGTTCATTAGGTACGGCCCGTATCGAACCCGGGTAGGCTGCTTGAGCCAGTGCGTAAGTGCTGGCCTAGATGAATGGCTGTCCACGACAGAACCCGGCTTATCGGTCAACTTCAAAAATTTAGCCCCATTAGATTAATCTGATGGGGCTTTCGCTTTTCTAAGCCGCCAGATCAATTAACAGCCCCTGAAATTCAGTATCTGCTTTTAAAACCAGACGATTTTCTTCATGAATAAAAGCGCCATCTCCGCATTTAATCAAAATATTGTCCTTGGAATTGCCTCTTATTTTTATATTTCCGTTTAAGGATTGCAGATAGGCATTTTTTCCCTTCAATTGCAGATGATGAGATTGATTTTTAGTCAGGGAAATATGATTTACCCACACTTGCTGACGTAATTGCATACTGCCATCTTCTGCGGTTGGAGAAGCTAGCATAGCCAATGGTTGTTCTGGTAGCTCCATTCGTTGCAATGGTAAGCTTTCCTGCTGAGGAAAGGCATTCAGCCAAAGCTGCAAGCGCGTCAGTGGTTTGTTAGTACTGGCATTATGTTCACTGTAGCTGATGCCTTGACGGGTAGAAAATAGCAGACATTCTCCCTTGCGGGCTCTGATGTAGTTGCCTTCGCTGTCACGGTATTCTGCTTCACCTTGTAGAATAATATTCAATATATCCACATGTGGATAGGATTTAGGTTGGAAAGCGGCTTTGGGGGCGATGACTTCTTGATTGAGTACACGTAGTGCGCCATAACCTAAAAACTTTGGGTCAAAATAGTGACCAAATGAAAATGTATAACGAGCCTGTAGCCAACCATAGTCAGCTTTCCCACACTGTTTTGCTGTTCTATTTATAATCATGATGGTGGTTACCTTGAAAAAAACACACACTAAGAATAGTAATTATCTGGACGGCGAAATGTTAGCCAGTTAATCTGGTCACCATATTCAAATTTCCTGATTGAGAAAAATATGAGCAAAGAACGAGCGCTTACACTGGAATCTCTCCGGGTCATGGATGCGATTGACCGGCGGGGAAGTTTTGCTGCGGCTGCTGATGAGCTTGGCCGTGTTCCTTCTGCACTTAGCTATACGATGCAAAAATTAGAAGAAGAGCTGGATGTAGTACTGTTTGATCGTTCAGGTCACAGAACTAAATTCACCAATGTTGGTCGTATGTTGCTTGAGCGTGGACGTCAATTGCTTGAAGCGGCGGATAAATTAACCGCTGATGCAGAAGCATTAGCGAGAGGTTGGGAAACTCACCTGATAATTGTTTGTGAAGCGTTGGTTCCGGCTTCTTCATTATTCCCATTAGTGGGCAAGCTTGCTCAAAAATCGAATACTCAGCTCTCTTTATTGACTGAAGTTTTGGCCGGTGCATGGGAGAGGCTGGAAACGGGTCGGGCGGACATTGTTATTGCACCAGATATGCATTTCCGTGCGTCGGCAGAAATTAATTCACGTCAGCTTTATAGCATTACCAATGTTTATGTCGCTAGCCCTGATCATCCTATACATCAAGAGCCGGAACCTTTGTCTGATGTCACGAGGGTGAAGTATCGGGGTATTGCTGTGGCGGATACAGCTAGGGAGCGCCCGGTATTGACGGTTCAATTGTTAGATAAACAACAGCGTTTGACGGTAAGTTCTTTGGAAGATAAACGCCGTGCTCTCTTAGCTGGGCTGGGCGTTGCTACCATGCCTTATCCTATGGTGGAACAAGATATTGCAGACGGTCGTTTACGGGTGATCAGTTCTGAATACAGCCATGACACAAATGTCATTATGGCATGGCGACGAGACAGCATGGGGGAAGCTAAGTCTTGGTGTTTGCGGGAAATCCCTAAATTGTTTGTTAGTCGGTAAGTGGAAGTGATGTGAGTAATCAAAATTAGAAAGCAGGCTGAAAAAACATGATTTGATGATTGCTTAACCTGTGTCTTCCTGCGCCCTTAATCTGATTGCCGAAAGAGCTTGGGGGCTTTGCTACCAAGCTCTTTTTGAGCAGAGTTATCATCATTGGTAGGTGTAAATTCTTTGATCTCTATTCGATAAATATTGATGGTTCTATTCTTTGGGTACCAGACAGTGATGAAAACAGGGGGACTTTCGGATTTATTAATAACACCAGAACGGTTTTTCCCTAGGTCAGAATGGTTGTTTTGATGTCAATATATTCTTATCGGGTTGTTGGCTGTATCTCGTGACACTGGTAAGAAAAGTGAGTTTATCTTGCTCGGGATTTAATTTCTTTTGTCCCGGAGCATTCGTTAACTTTTCTTGACGGGGCTATTATAGTGCATCTTTTGTTTATCAATGGCAACAAATAGGCTAGGCCATAGTGCATTTTTCTTTGGCAAGAAAGATGCTACTATAGCAACCGCCTGACTTTTTGAAAAATTGTACTTATTAGCTTAATTCGTCTCCATCTATTATTTTTAGCCAAAATTATCTTTTACCATATGATATTGCTTGAGAAGATCATCGGTATTGTCATATATGACAGACCAGCTACTTAGGCTAATTGTTGTGTTATGTTTAGCGTTGTCTTTGCTCTTTTTTCTATAATCTTTTATTTGTAGTCTCCAACGTATTCCTAATACCCCAATTCCATTGCCTGTATCTTTTTCTTTATCGAAATTATCTATTAGTAAGAGGAGTTTTATTCTCCAGCCGGAATCATAATTTTGGATATTGTCATCATTAATTGAGCTTAGGAGATTTGTTAGCGCAGATTCCATATCTGTTTTGTCCAGAGGTTGTACTAGAGTCTCAGAAGATCCCTTGGCAATTTGGATAAAGGCACTTTTCACTGCATCTACGTTATCATATTTATCTGTTGATGCCGGTGGATCATCCTCATTTCCCGCAAATGTACTACAATTTTTCCCTAGCCATTTAAAATGTTCAGGTACACCAATATAAATTAGTTGCGTTTTGTATCCAAGGGCCTGGTCCTCTGGTGACCAGTTAGCTCTGGATGTATGTACGAATTTGTCAGCAATATATTCCCCAATTGCAAATGACTGTGTACTTCCTGTAATTAGTTGTCTTCTTACGTCCTCAATATATTCTGTGAGTAAACTTTCATCCGTAAGGTCACATGTTAATCCAATAGCAGTCAATTGTGCCTTTAAGTCATTTGCGGATAGTTGGTCTGGTGTGTCTTTTCTTAATTTCACATTTATTTTTTTACCATGAATAGTCATAAATTCTCCGTTATTATTTTATGGGAATTAAATGTTGATTTAACAATGCATTATAAGTACATTGATTAATGTTAGCTCTATTTTTCTAGCTTGGAATTTTATGGTCTATAAATTAATTCAATGCCTCTTAAATTACCAAGTCTTACGCAAACGTTAACTTCTAATGCATTGAGATAAGCATTATGACTCATATCATAGAGTCCATAAACACCGTTACCCTCTGTAATACCAGGGGTTAGATATGTATCATACCATTGCCCTTCTACTAATACATTCATGGCAGGTCCATTTCCATTTTGGTTGCTAGTAATATTTATACTGCTTATAGATGTATTAGTAATTAATTTACCGTCGCAAACATCCTTTAATTTTCCTGCTCCGGTAGCATAAAATGGCATTAAACAAATAATGGTATAAGCAATTGAACTATATTTCATTTGTCTTCCCTATTCGTTTATTTTATGAAGAATTCTGTGAATTATCTGGCACAGGTATTTTGGTGAAATTAAAACATAAATATTTAAATTTAAATACTAACTATTAGCCTACGTTACTATCAATGTTTTTAATATCAATGTTTTTAATATCAATGTTTTTAATGGCTTTCCTGTTGATTAAATGATTTTCTAATGTATATAGTTATGTGTCAAGTTGTTTTGTTCAAGAGTTATAGGCATTTTTAGTTTTATGCTGTAATTTAAAAAAACAACTGATTGTTTTTTTAAAACCGATTGTCTTAATATTATTTTTAGGGAAAAGTGGTTGTAATATAATAAGTGTAGCTATTGTTGAAATGGTTTTTAATTTAATGTGATAATGTTAAATTTTTATTATTTTATTGCCTGGAATATAATGAGCGATAATTATGTAAAGGAAATATATTAATCGTAAAATTAAATAATAAAAATGTGTGAATTTTAATTTAAATCGCCATATAAATAATCATTCGATGTTGTAATAGCAATAATTTATTATGAAATAATAAAGTAATTTAATTATAATAGGAGTGCAAAAATTATTTTTTAAATTTGATAATGTCTGATTTATGCTGAAATATATTATGACCTATTTGTGAATGTAATATTATTGATATGTGGTAATTTATTTCATTTTACGGGAGCAAGTTAAATAAATTTAAAGTAATTATATTGTGATTAAAAAATTGAATTTGATTAAATAATCTTTAAATATATTTAAATTAATTGTTATTGTTTATTTAAATTAGTATGGTGGGTATTAATAGGATTTACACTGCAAATTCTACACTCTTTATGTTAAATTCTTAAGGGTGCTTTTAATATGTTGTCGAAAATAGAGTTAATTATTTCCTGCCGAGAAATGAGGTGGTTATTTATTTTGATAAAATAATTATTTTACCAGAATCACTATAATTCAACAAAAGTTTGGTCTATTGATTAAAGTAATCCGAAAGATCTTCCAGATCTCTCGAATTACTATTTATCTTTAGGCTCAATATTGGGTGATTGGCTGATAAAATACTTGAGCAAGAGAGGGATTTTAATCGTTTCACTTTTTACCTGAGAATGGTTATCTCTCAGATTCAGAACAGCCACAGCAAGATATTACCAGTTTCTCTTTATCAAGTGGTCGATACTGAATTTACCTGGACCTGTGATAGCCAGTAACAAGTAACCTCCACCGATGGTCAGGTTCTTGAGAAACATAGTCTGGTTCATGCCTTCAGCGAAATTGCTGTGGAAGAGTATGGCAGTCAAGATACAGAAACCAAAGGTAAATAACGCAGTGGTACGAGTTAAGAAACCAAATAGAACGGCCAGACCACCACCCAATTCAAGTAAAATCGTCAGTGGTAATAGAAAACCAGGGACGCCCATAGCATGCATATATTGCTGAGTATCCGCGTAGGAATCACCTAATTTTCCATAACCTGCAACGATAAATAGGATTGGCATTAAAATACGGGCCAGTAGCAGGGCATTGTCTTCAAATTTTTTCATTAACAACTCCAGATATACAGGTAAATCACGATGGTTTGTTTGATGATTAACTTGTACCAACCCGAAATAGCACAATTTGTTAATCATTAACGGATGGAATGTATACTAAAGAGAGATGAGCTTAGTTGTAAGCAAGGATTATTAACAATTTTATACAAAGTTTTTGAATATAAGCAACCAGAGTGATCATCAACCAAAGATATTATGAAGAATTATTACCATTTTCATTTCAATAGTCGAATGATATAGCGCGACAAATGATAGAACTTCACAGGGTGACGGAGGCTATATAAAGAGATAGCGTGGATTGCGGGTCGCAGATAGGGTTTTAATGACAAAAGCTTCTGCCAGCTTTTGTCATAAGGTTCAGTGAGGTTCTTCCAGAGCTGTGTATTGTTGGAAAGTTCAAGTCGTTGTAGCTGGATATTTCTGAGTAACTGCTGTTTTCTCAGCTTTTTTTCCTGACGTTGTTTACTCATTACTGTAATCTTCCAGCATTTCTCGGTCGATCTTGAGTTGCTCGCGAGTAGCGCTAAGTAATGTTGAATTTTTCGCTTTCCTAATGGTCCATATAAGGCCAATAAGCGCCAGAACGAGTAGTGTGCCAGTGGTACTTGCTAATACGGTAAAACGCCAGTTGGGATCGATAGCCCAAAAAATCATAACAAGTAGACACATGAGGCCGAAAGCGGTGAGTAGTAATGTCAGGCTGGCTATGACTATCAGTTGTATCAAAGTGGCTTTTTCTTTTTCCAACTCTACAACGATGAGTTGTAAACGAGTTTCTACTATCTCGACAACAACAGTGGCAATACGTTGGAGAATATCAAGGACCCCTTTACCGGGGCCTTGAGATTTGGATGAGTTACTCATATTAGCGTTTAGCTAATAATACACCTAATATGGCACCAACCGCAGTACCTATACCGATGCTTGTCCACGGTTTATCATGAACGTAGAGATCGGCACGGCCCGCCATATCTTTTGTTTTCTTAACAACCATATCGCTGGCATTACCGAGTTTAAAACGAGTATCTTTGATGACTTCCTCTACTTTGTTGCGAAGTTCTTCTAACTCAACTTTGGATTTATCACCAGAGCTTTTGATCACTTCTTCCAGTGTTTCTGCAAGTGATTTTAGTTCAATGCGTAGATCTTCAGTATTTTTCATCTGTGACATGTAGATTACTCCTCATTTAAGGTATGTATATTTGACTTAGTTAGTCGCTTTTCCTGATGCCGGAAAAGACTATCCTTAAATATAGCTTATATTTGGAAAGGTGAATAAAAAACATTAGAGTTATTTCACTATTCTGCTGCAAACAATACTTCTATCTACAGCAGGGAGGAATATTAGGTTTTATTGGAATTAATTACTTCTTTTGAGGGGATTGGCAGGTTTTTTTACGCCACACAACTAACAAACTGCCGCTAAAACCAATAATGAGTAAAGCAAGTGGCAGTAATATCAGGAAATTCATTACCAAGTCTTCATACTGACGGAAAATGGGGGTCTTACCAAGTGCATAACCCAAAGAGGTGAGGATAATGACCCACAGGAAACCACTGAGCCAGTTAAAAAACTGGAAACGGCTGTTTTGTAGACCGGTTAGTCCTGCAAGTGTTGGGAGAAGAGTTCTGACAAATGCGAGGAAGCGGCCGAGAAGTAAAGCTGACAGGCCGTGGCGGTGAAAAAGACTGTAAGCTCTTTGGTGGTAATAGGCGGGAAGGTGAGAGAGCCAGCCTTGTACTATTTTGGTATTTCCTAGCCATTTCCCTTGGAGATAACCGACCCAACAACCTAAGCTTGCTCCGGCGGTTAATATTACAATCGTCAGAGGGAAACTCATTGCACCTTTGGCAATTAATACGCCAACCAGTATAAGCAGGCTGTCTCCTGGCAAGAATGCAGCGGGAAGGAGGCCATTTTCAAGGAAGAGGATCAAGAATAGCATGATATAAATGGCCCATAATAGGGATGGATTGGCCAGAGTTTCATAATCCTGGTGCCAAAGTGCATATATAAGTTCTTTTACTATTTCCATCAGGTGTTCCTAAAATGCCTTTGTTCGTTCATCCTGAAAGCATGAGGCTAAACTGATTAAATTACGTCCTGTTTTACGTTATTTGGCTGGTTTTAATACCTTTTTACGCCGTTGAAAAAGGCAAATGACGCGGCCTGTGCCACTGTAACAAAATCAGGGGTGACTAAACAGAAAATTTTGGTGATCAATTGAACGTTCATTAAAATGGGATAGGAAATAGGTTTATGAGGTTGGATGAATTGTGTTTGTGCCTACTGTTTTTGCTGTTATTTTTTCAGTGGTAGATTGATTCTTGTATCGATTTGATTTATTTTTCACCACAGCAAAGGGGAGTAACTTCCTTGCCGGTTTATCGTCATTACGATGCAACAGCATCCGGTAGCCGGGCAACCCTGAACTTATACCTGATGGTGCATTTTCTGTGTTGTAAGTGAGACCTTGCCAGAAGGCGAGGGTTGCTTGCAATACATCCATCTCCACGATGTGGGGAAGAAATATAGCAGCGGCTGGCGTCTTCTGAGACTTCAGCCGTTTTTGTTTGTGAGAGAAAGAAAATGAACTCTGTGGGTAGCCCTCTTTTATGGGGAAGTTTTGCTGTCTTAATTACGATTATGTTACTGCTGGATCTATCCTTACAGGGGCGTAAGAAAGAGCAGGCAATGTCATTTCGTCAAGCTGCTGTCTGGAGTGTGATCTGGATAAGTTTATCGCTCTTATTTGCATTAGGATTATGGTGGTATTGCAGAGAAACCGCAGGGGAAACTGTTGCCAACAGTCAGGCGATGGCTTTCCTGACAGGGTATTTACTTGAGAAAGCACTTGCTGTTGATAATGTGTTTGTTTGGCTGATGTTATTTAGTTATTTTGCTATTCCGGCAAATTTGCAACGTCGGGTACTCATTTACGGTGTCTTAGGAGCAATTGTGCTGCGTACCGTGATGATCTTTGCAGGGAGCTGGCTGGTTTCTCAGTTCAGCTGGATACTCTATCTGTTCGGCATCTTTCTGCTGGTTACCGGTGTTAAGATGGCGTTGGCGAAAGAGGATGACTCCCCGATAGGCGATAAACCCTTTGTCCGTTGGTTAAAAGCGCATATTCGCATCACTGATAATCTTCACGGAGAACGTTTCTTTGTGGAAGAAAAAGGTTTGTTATATGCGACTCCACTAATCCTGGTTCTGATTTTGGTTGAAATTAGTGACGTTATTTTTGCTGTAGACAGTATTCCTGCTATTTTTGCCGTGACGACAGATCCTTTTATTGTTTTAACCTCTAATCTTTTCGCTATTTTAGGATTACGTGCAATGTATTTTTTACTGGCAGGTGTGGCAGAGAAATTTACAATGCTGAAATATGGTTTATCAGTCATTCTGGTATTTATCGGTATTAAGATGCTAATAATGGATTTTTATCATATTCCTATGGGGGTTTCCCTGGGAACTGTAGCGAGTATTTTGATAATAACAATGATTATTAATGTTTGGGTAAATAAGTATAAAACTAAAGAGATCCAGTAATTAGATAACTATTTTTTAACAGATAACCATATCTTTCTTGAATGGGAAGATATGGTTTCTTTTTGTCTTAAATTGCTGCGAAATGATTAAACATAAAAATAAATAATTGTGTTTTGTAAATGTGTAAATTGCCGTTTTGATCACACAAATGTGAATGTATTGTTAATAAGTGCTGGCGAGGTTGTATATTTTAACTATCGCAGCTTTTCACTACTCTTGGTTTCCCTATACTGAGGAAACAAACACAAAAAATATAGGCTTAACAGAACTGTTAATAAAATGGATTAGCTATGGAAAAACAAAAACGTGGCTTCGTGTATTACCTTGTACAAGGGAGCCTGGTTAAACAAATTTTGGTAGGTTTAATTGCAGGGATACTGTTAGCGTGGTTGACGCCTTCGGTTGCCAAATCAGTCAGTTTGCTTGGGACGTTGTTCGTTGGCGCCTTGAAAGCGGTAGCCCCTGTATTGGTATGGATTCTGGTTATGTCTTCTATTGCTAACCATAAAGAAGGCCAGAAAACCAATATTCGTCCGATCCTTATCCTCTATGTCTTGGGTACTTTTTTTGCTGCTTTGGTTGCCGTGGTCGGTAGCTTTATGTTCCCGTTACAATTGGTGCTAGCTGTCAATGATGCTCAGATGTCTCCACCTGAAAGCATTACGGAGGTGATTAAAGGGGTATTGGTCAATGTCGTCGCTAATCCAGTAAACGCACTACTGAATGGTAACTATATTGGTATTCTTGCCTGGGCTATTGGTTTGGGTATCGCCTTGCGTCATGCAACAGACTCAACTAAATCTCTGATTCATGACATGTCTGAAGCGGTTACTCAGATTGTTCGAGTGGTCATTCGTTTGGCGCCAGTTGGTATTTTTGGTCTGGTCTCTTCAACTATTGCAGAAACGGGATTTGGCGCCTTACTGGGATATGTCCAATTGCTGGTTGTATTACTGAGTTGTATGTTGGTTATGGCACTCATTGTAAACCCATTGATTGTTTACTGGAAAATTCGTCGTAATCCTTATCCGCTGGTATTTGCTTGCCTGCGTGAAAGCGGAGTAACTGCATTTTTTACTCGCAGTTCGGCTGCAAATATTCCAGTGAATATGGCGATGTGCCGCCGTATGAATCTGCATGAAGATACTTATTCAGTTTCTATCCCGCTAGGAGCAACCATTAATATGGAGGGCGCTGCAGTGACTATTACGGTATTGACTTTGGCTGCGGTCAGTACGTTAGGTATATCGGTTGATCTGCCTACAGCATTGTTACTGAGTGTGGTTGCTGCAATTTGTGCCTGTGGTGCTTCTGGTGTGGCAGGAGGGTCCCTATTGTTGATCCCTCTGGCATGTAGCATGTTTGGGATTTCCAATGAAATGGCTATGCAGGTTGTGGCAGTCGGTTTGATTATTGGTGTATTACAGGATTCCGCGGAAACGAGTTTGAATTCTTCTACCGATGTATTGTTCACTGCTGCTGTTTGTCAGGCTGAGGATGACCGTTTGTCGTCGGATCAACTAACTCAACGTGATTAATTGAAGTATTCTGGTTTAAAGAAACTAGGTAAGAAACAGTAAAATGTCCGCGCCATTCCTGGCGCGGCTTAAGGATTTACTTTGTTTTTACGACGTGCCTGTGATTGCCATTATTCATCATCAAATTTTAAGACCCAACCGAGTACCTTGATCGATAGCCCGTCGAGCATCCAATTCGGCAGCAACATCTGCCCCACCAATAAGATGCACAGTTTTTCCTGCTTGCTGTAACGGTTGATACAATTCTCTCAGTGGCTCTTGCCCTGCACAAATGATGATGTTATCTACGGCAAGACAGCTCTGTTCCCCATTGCAACTAATATGTAGCCCTTGATCATCTATTTTTAAATATTGCATGTTGTTTAGCATTTTTACGCCGCGCAGGTGTAGATTGGTTCTGTGTATCCAACCTGTTGTTTTACCTAGTCCTTCACCAACCTTTGTCGGCTTACGTTGCAATAAATAAATTTTCCGGGGAGAAGCTTCTGGTTTGGGGCCTTGAGGGGATAAGCCACCACGGTGAGTCAAATTATGGTCAATACCCCACTCTTTACTGAAAGCGGTACTATCAAGGCTAGAACTTTTTCCTGGTTGACTCAGATATTCTGCGGTATCAAAGCCGATGCCGCCTGCGCCAATGATAGCTACACGTTGACCGACATTTTTCTTATCCCTTAATACATCTAGGTAGCTCAGTACCTTTTCGTGATGGATACCCTCGATCGTGAGTTGGCGAGGCGCAATGCCGCTGGCGATAATCACCTCATCAAAATCGGAAAGCGCTTCTGTTGTTGCGGTCTGGTTCAACCGTACATCAACATGATGGATTGCTAACTGGCGTTGAAAATAACGCAGTGTTTCATGAAATTCTTCTTTACCAGGGATCTGTTTGGCAATATTAAATTGTCCGCCAACCTGTCCGTTACGTTCAAACAGAGTGACATGATGGCCACGACTGGCAGCGGTCACGGCGAATGACAATCCGGCAGGTCCGGCGCCGACAACCGCCAATTTTTTAGGCATAGTAACAGGTTCGGCGGCCATTTCTGTTTCGTGGCAGGCGCGAGGATTAACTAAACAAGAGGCTATTTCACCGACAAAAATCTGATCCAGACAGGCCTGATTACAACCAATACAAGTGTTAATCTCATCGGCTCGTCCTTGCTGGGCTTTCATAACAAATTCAGCATCGGCCAGAAAAGGTCGCGCCATAGAAACCATATCGGCACAACCTTGTGCTAGCACTTGCTCTGCAATGTTGGGATCATTAATTCTGTTTGTTGTGATCAGCGGGATAGAAACTTTTCCCATTAGTTTTTGCGTTACCCAACTGAATCCAGCACGAGGAACCATAGTGGCAATTGTTGGAATCCGAGCCTCATGCCAGCCGATACCGGTATTGATAATAGATGCCCCCGCTTGCTCAATGGCAACCGCGAGTTGCTCGATTTCCTGCCAATTAGATCCCTCTTCTACTAAATCCAGCATTGAAAGTCGGTAGATTAGAATAAATTCTCGTCCAGTTGCTTGACGGACAGCTCTAACAACCTCCACGGCAAAGCGCATTCGATTTTCAAAACTTCCGCCCCATTTATCTTGGCGGTGGTTGGTGCGAGTAGTCAGGAACTGGTTAATCAGATAACCTTCAGAACCCATGATTTCTACGCCATCATAACCTGCTTGTTGTGCCAGTTGTGCGCAGTGAGCGAAATCGGCAATGGTTTGCTGGATGTCCTCTTCTGTCATTTCACGAGGCATGAATGGATTAATCGGTGCTTGAATAGCGGTGGGGGCGACAAGGTGTGGTTGATAGCTGTAACGGCCGGTATGTAAGATTTGCATGGCAATTTTTCCACCAGCCTGATGAACTGCATCTGTAATAACTTTATGGTGAATAAGGTCTTTTTCATCTACCAGAAATGCGGTGCCTTTTCCTATAACACCTTGTTTATTTGGTGAAATTCCTCCGGTGACAATCAATGCCACGCCTCCGGCTGCTCGTTCAGCGTAAAAGCGGGCAAGCCTCTGAGCGCGATCGGGATGTTCCTCTAGCCCAGTGTGCATTGATCCCATCAAAATGCGGTTTTTCAGTGTGGTGAACCCTAGGTCTAGAGGGGTCAACAGGTGAGGATAATGGCTCATTGCAATCTCCGTCGGGTGTTTGTCAATCATAACCAGATTATTATTGTGTCCTAAACCACGGGACAAAACTCCAGGTGGTCGGATGAGTAATGGTTCAAATTTAGATGGAATAAGGTTAATTGGGAAAAAAATGTTAAATGAATGTGATGAAGGTCATGAAATCAGGTTCTTTCATAAAGTTAGTGAAAAAAATCTGAATGTAAACGTTATTGATGTACTCCTTGTTGATTGGAACTAGAAAGGTTAACCAGATCACAAAATGGGCCAAATTGATTTCAGTCGTTCACTTTCCAGGATAATCCGTGGCATGGTTTTGTATTCTTACATGAGAGAATATGACTAATTCAGCCAGGAGGTTTGTTTATCCAGTTTTAGTATTTTTTTGAATGATGTGAGAGCTATCTAAGATGTTAAAAGTGCGGATTTTGCTTTAATAGGGGATTGATTTTACATATATTAATTTGATTCCGGTTTTAATTCTGGAATAGGGTGAGCTCTTCTATTCTGACTTAATTTATAACTCAGAGGTTATTATGAAAAAACAGATGACTGAATGGGTAACTTTGGCAGGAAAAGGGGTGACGTTAGAACCTCTGACACACCAACGGCATGATGAGTTTTTACAGGCAATTGAAGAGGGGGAACTGCATAAGTTGTGGTACACCAGTGTTCCTTCGCCGACTGAGCTAGGTAACGAGATTGAACGCCATTTATTGCTACATGAAAAAGGTACTATGCTGCCTTTTGCTATTGTTGATCATCGAACAGGTAAAGCGGTTGGAATGACCTCGTATATGAATATTGATTCTGGTGCCCGCCGGTTGGAAATCGGTTATACCTGGTATGCACGTTCTGTTCAGCGGACACATATTAATACGGAAGCAAAATATCTCTTATTGAAGTACGCTTTTGAAGAACTGGGATGTATCGCAGTGGAGTTTCGCACTCATTTTTTTAATCATCAGAGTCGGAAGGCGATAGAGCGACTGGGCGCAAAACTTGATGGGATTTTGCGTAGTCATGCTGTATCTAAAGATGGCAGTATCAGGGATACTTGTGTTTACAGTATTATCAGTTGTGAATGGCCTGCGGTTAAAATGCATCTTGAATGGCAGATGGTTAAACCGAGGTAAGAGTCATCGTAAAATTAGGCCGTTTCCTGTGAAAGGTAGCGGCCTGATATCTGATTTAATTTGAAGGTAGGGAATGCCGCATGCCATTGTCCAGTTCATCTAGTAATTGATAACGGCGACGATATTCCGCCCGTTTCTTGCTGGCTATATCTTCAAGAGGTTTTCTTTCAATAGATAATGGCAGATGGAAATCTTTATTTTTTTCCTTTGTTCCACCTAATGATTCCCAGAAAGAATCGTAATCAGCGACTAATTTATCTTTCTTTTTATGCCAATAGCGTAGGCTTTTATAGATGTGGGTATCGTTGCTGGCTGCCAGAATTTGCTGACATTCAAAGTGGGCAGCAAAACGGCAAATAGATTCAAGCAGTAAGCGTTTTGGAAATAATCCGAAACAATCTTTTGTTGCATCGCGGATAATTTCAAGGGTTGCATCGCCTTTGGAGCCTTGTAGCCCACCGATGAACAATGTTTTTTTACCGGCAATAGTGAGTAGTGTGAAGGCGCATCTTGCCAAAGTTTTATTATCTTCTGTTGTAATAAATAGAGTAAGCTCGCCTTCTTTATTAAAACAGTCCATAGAATCTAAAGAAATAGTATATGTTCCACTCTTACCATTGATAACCGCTAATGGATATGCATTGGAACGGAATATTTTATTAACAATAGATTGATTCAAACCAGTAAACAGTAGCTGGTAATGTTCATTTATTGCACGTAACGTCTGCCCTCTGTTGAAGTTTATGCTTAGATAGGGGCGATGTAGTTTAGAAGGTAAACAAGGTTGTTTCTTCAAAATATCCAGATAAAACGGTGTATTAACTATCTGGTTTAATAGTTTTAACGTCGATATTGGCATCAGGGCGCTGCGTAAAGCAAATTTAGTGCGATTCTGTGCAGAATACCAATGGGGACTCGGGCTGATTTTTTTTCCGACTAAATCTGTGAACAGTCGGATTCCTGAACTGGCAGGTTGATACATATATTCCATTTCTTTATCTAGCTAAAAATACGGGAGGAAAGATGAATTGCAAGTGACGAGTATACTTCCCTAGTATTAAACAAAACTTCAACGGATGTTTATTTTTGTTTTTTTAAGGTAAAAAATCAACAGTTGTTTAATGATTGTTTAGTTATTGAGGGGATTTTTTCTTGTTTGTTTATTATTCGTTTAGTTTTCTGTTGTAAAAGCACATCCAAAAAAATGAGAGAAATGGCTATGATTTTGGTGTGATACCTGAGGTCATGAGCTGTAACAAATTTAGCAGATGGATATTGGTGGTAAATGATTAATATTAGATATATTCTTTTTTGAATCCATTTAATGAAGGCATTAATAATTATTCTATTAATTTATTTTTTTTCATTGATGCAGTAATGGAATGGATGAAATGTTTTTATTTTGTGATTTATATCATATTGTTATGAAAAATGTTCTTATCCTTGTGAAGTTAATTTAGTACTTGCTGAATATGGATTATATTTTATTGTTAATTAAAGTTTGTGATTTTATGTTATTCAATACACACAAAGGCTATTAATAATGGATGAAATACTTGTTCTTGTTGATAAATATGACAATCCCATTGGTTCGGCGGGAAAAAATGATATTCACCAGAAGGGTATGTTACATCGGGCCTTTTCTATCTTTATTTTTGATAATAAAGGGAATTTACTCCTACAGAAGCGGGCGGCAACCAAATATCATTCAGCCGGACTTTGGACTAATAGCTGTTGTGGTCATCCCAGAGTTGGTGAAGCTCTGGAAGCCGCTGCGTGCCGGCGTCTTGGAGAAGAGATGGGGTTGGACTGTCCATTGAAAAAGGTTTCGTCATTTATTTATCACGCAATACTGCCTAATGATTTGATTGAATATGAATATGATCATGTTTTTATCGGGCGCTTTGATAAAGAACCGATAATTAACCCTGATGAGGTGTCCGATTACAAATGGGTTAATCCATTGAAATTGAGGGAGTTAATTAATAATGCTCCTGATGTGTATATGGTGTGGTTCAGAAAAATCATTGATGGCCTTTCGTATCAAAATATTGAGGAGTGGCAAAGACTGATCTGATAGTAATGTAATTTATCGGTAATCACGGCATTAAATTAATTAGATATGAATATTTAATTAAAATTTACTAATACGCCGCAAATCCTGAAAAATAAGGTTGCGACACCCCTTTAAAACCATTTAATAAGGAAAACCTCATGAGTAGCTTTAATAATGTGTTTTACACGGATGTTGAGTCTGCTCCGCCTTATCACATCATTCGGGGGGAAAACACCAACGACTACGAAAACAAAGTGGTACAGGCTTATTGCGAAGATCCTGAACGCTGGCGTAAAGCGATTGGTGATACGCTGTTATTCCAGTCTGGTGTTTACGATGATCCTGCCTCAAGGCCACCTATTTCGTTGGGTGAAGCAGGTATTCGTTATTTTGATCGTCAACTGCTGTTAGCTGGTTTAGAGGCAAGGATCGAGAGGCCAGCGGTTCGGCGAATACTGGATATCGGTTGTGGGTGGGGTTATATCCTGAAATATTTGGCTGAATATTTTCCTGAATGCGCGTGCTTGGACGGAGTGAATATCAGCGATCAACAGTTGAGGTATTGTGCTAAGTTTCATGCAGAACATGGATTGGCTGAGCGTATTAATCTGTATCTGTGTAATGCACAGGATATTGATTTGTTGCCTGACCCACAGGAACTTTATGACTTGGTGATTATCCGTGGTGTTATTTCGCATTTTCCTAACTCATTATATGAGAAAGCCATGAATGCGCTGTTCAAACGTGTGCGGGTTGGTGGTCGGGTAATTATTTCTGACAACCTCTATAATGTGGAACTGGATAGCTATAAATCGGATATTCCTGACATCATCGATCGCCTTGCCTGTCGTAATCGTAAAACACCTGCCTATTTCAGACAAGTGCTGGAGAAAAGTGGTTTCCTTATCAAGGATATGAGGGTGTTGCCGTCCAATATTGATACAGCGCATTGGTTTCTGGATATCAAGGCTAACATCGAACGGAACTTTCCTGAAGGTGTGAGTGGTACTTTGGAGGAGCTGCGTGTGATGGCTGAAAATTTTTCGATCGCGCTGGTGAAAAACTATGTGTCGGTTTATAGCGTTATCGCACAAAAACCATAGCAAGTAGCTTTGTTTTCTTAGTTGAAGAGTGGGGCTGCTAAAACCTTTGTTGCTGTTTTGTTGTCACTGACTGTTAGAAATAAAATCTATGGTCCCTTTTTTACGGAGTAGCTTGATTAGATCGCGCCAGCATTGATGGCGCGATAGAAATCTCCAACTGAAAAATTTCCAATAAATTTCGGTTTTTGGGCCTTATACACCTGTGGTTTGGGTAGGAAGTCAGTGAATCAGTGTCATGATCTTGATGTTAGAGATGCTGGATGTGGTTAAGGAATTGGCTGAACTGACAGCCGCGTATACGTATCACAATACAGGTATGCCGAAGAACGCCAGCGCGATAAGGAACACGGCTTATAAATCGGATGAGCTGAAACAGAAGTATTCACCTGTGATTGGGTGAATATCATTCCATTTATGTGAGGTTTTTTTATTCCGCACCCTAGGTTGATATTTTATGCTATAGGCATTAGACTGGTTATGTCAGTTAAGGAATATCGCGCTAGGACTGAGGCTACCAATCTCGGTAATAGCACAAAAGATACCCGTGCCCTTTATGTGTAAAACAAAAAAGCCAACCTCACCAGTTGGTTTTTTGTTTTTACCAACTCACCATTTTAATTGATTGAATCATCTGAAAATAAACCTATAATCAACGGCTGTTAGTTTTGGGTAGCGTTCTGGCCTGTGTATCTCTGACGTAAGTTTTCGTAAGTCTTGGCTGAAGAACAGGTGGTGCTGCTTCAGTGCCTCGGTCAGAGCGCGGTATTCCTTAACTGACTTGATGGAAGTCAGCCGGACAGGCAGCGTAAAGGCAATGGCTGGTTAAATCGTGCTCCTAACTGGAGCAAACGGGTGAAAGCATTTATTGACACTGCTATCATCGTTCTCAAAGCGTTAATCGCGCTTTTAGAGTTGATCCGTGCATTTCTGAAATAGATAACGGAAACGTAGCTAAGGCCATCAGGGTAACCTCCCGGTGGCCTTTAATATTTACCGCCTTTGATCAAGCAAGCCACTTTTGTTTAAGTGGCCCAATATATTGATCTAACAGCTTAAATTTGGTCATCCCGACTGGACTTGAACCCGTGTTCAAGCGGTTATTGCTCCGGTAGTATGGGAGGATAGCCAACAGATTAGTGTAGTTTACCGCGAGTTATACACATAATAACATTGGGACACCTTTTTAAATGCGGTTTCAATCAATGCTACTGGTTCGTGTTTTGATGGTCTGAAATAAAATTATCTCGCCCGCAACATGCGGATTTTTTTACGCCTTTATAGCGCTATGAATACAATTCTGATATTAAAGAATGGGAAGTGAGTGTAATAAAAAAACCGAGAATTCATAGCGTTATATCAGTTTAGTGGTTTAAAAGTTGCCGTTACTTTTTCGGATATAGAAATAATTTATGTGATATCAGGATTGCTTGGTAAATCATTTCGAACGGTTCGTTTGATAGGCTGCTTATTTTCATCAAAATACCGACTGTCCATATCTCAGCAGGTGTGACACCAATTTCCTGAGCAATCATACGCGCCACAACTCAGGTACGACGGGGAACGCCAGTGCGATAAGGAACACGATTTATAAATCCAATGGATTGAAACAAAAATATTCTCCTGTAATTAGCTAGATTGATTGGCCTCTCTTTGATGAGGTTTATTTTTACCCTTTCATATGGTAAACAAGAGTGTTGACATGGTAATCATAAATGTTTACTGTGTTTGTATGTTCAACAGAATGGAGAAGTGGTGAAGCAAAGCTAGTTTAGGCGGTGGCTGGAAGCTCAAGGCGTCGAAGTTTCAAATGGGACAAACCATCTGAAACTGAGATATCAGGGGAAACGAAGCATTATGCCGAGACACCCTAGCCAAGAGATCAAAGAGCCGCTGAGGAAAGCAATCATTAAGCAATTAGGATTGTGATAAAAACCCGCCTCGCAAGGGGCGGGTTCTCGCACAGGTTTACCATTAAAAATATGCGATATCCAGTCACACTAGAGCCAGTAGAAGAGGGCGGTTATTTCGTCTCGTTCCCGGATATCCCCGAAGCTTTAACCCAGGGGGATACACGGGAAGAGGCGCTAGAGATGGCGCTCGATGCGCTAATAACCGCCTTTGAATTTTACTTCGAAGATAATGAAAAAATCCCGCTTCCTGGCCCCGTAGGGCAGGATTATGTTGATGTGCCCTTAAGCGTGGCCTCTAAGGTGCTTATGCTCAATGCGTTTCTTGATTCCAAATTAACGCAAATTGAATTAGCCAACCGTATGGGGGTGAAAAAGCAGGAAGTGACCCGTATCTTTGATTTACGGCACGCAACTAAAATTGATACGGTGGGTAAGGTCGCATCGGCTATCGGACATCAGTTAACTTTGTCCATTGAATGAAAATCACCATTAATTAACAGGCTGCGTTAATACGTGGCCTTTTTTATATCCTGATAAACTGCAACCAGATGCACACAGCACTGTTATCAATCAAACCAATATGTACCAGATTAATCATGTGGTATCAATCAGCGCTACGGGTTCGTGTTGTGATGGTCTGAAACCTGCCTGAACCACCATAGAAGCGATAGCAAGGCGCACTGGTATTGTGGGAGAAGCGGCAAACTGAAATTGATTGAAAAGATTTTCAGGACATTTCAGTTTGTAGATCTAGGAAGGATCACGGCAGAAAAGTTAACATAATGATAGTAAGGAAATATTTCTATTTTACGTAAGAAGTAAGATCACGAAGATAAGCCGAAGGAAATTTCAAAACACAGTACTAGAGCCTTCATTCCTCACCTAATTCAGGAATAAACCGCTTTATATTGTGCGCCTAATAAACTCAAAAGCTCATGGTGGTAAGATTGCATTCCTGTCACCAT
>NZ_JFGV01000043.1:0-45102 GCF_000612035.1 Photorhabdus aegyptia
ATACCGCTCCAGAACAGATGTTTAATAGTCAGACGCTTACCCAAGCGATAGCGATCATTACGCTCATTGGCGTTATTGTGGAGAATGATGGGTGGTGCTTCGCCCCGCAGCGCGTGCAGTTGTTGGTGTAATCGACGGAATAAACGTTCAAAGTCATCACTTTTCTGCGAAGCAACTTTATAGCGACCACGATAACCGAGGCAAAAGCAGAGATAAATAAACTCCAGCAGATGTTGATAGCGCTGTGGTTCACCCATCAAACGATCTAACAATTGAAAGACTTTTTCACCACCCCAAGTTTCGTTGTGGAATCGAACCAGTAGTGATTGTTGTAACCACTCATTCTTGCTATTCCAACCATGACCCAATGCGGTTTCATCAATGAAGGTACAGAGCGTATAGCGAAAAGAGATAATTGCGCCTGGCTCATAGCCTTTGGTTTGTAGAAGTTGTTCGATTGCCTGAATATCAGTAACGACCTGTTGATAAAGCTGGTCCGGCAGCGGTTGTTCGCCCATGTCTTTTAGACGCATGACCATGCCGAGCAGCGGCGTAGCGGCATCGATCATCGGGTTTAGGCTTTCTCCGCGTAGCGGTAACTGATACTGAAAATGCACAGTATTATCAGTGACTCCCTGCGTCGGCACAGGATTGTCATTTATGGTTTCAGTTTTCATTAATCAATCCCGTTACTGACTGCCCAGAGCTGCATATCTAATCCAGGGAATTCTCCTGAAACGTGGAAAGCGATGGAGTTGCCCTTCAAAATCTCTTGCCATGCCGGACCTTGTTGATCAAAACGGAAATAGGTGTAACCGACGTGATAAGGCAATTGACGTGGAGCGGCGGAAAGCGCCTCTATAGCGACCCCGGGTAACTGGACGCTGACCATTTCGCGGATTTTTTCCTGCGATGCAACTTTGATCTGCTGAACGAACTGTCGGCGTAACTGCTCCTGTGGAATCTGCGCGCGAACGGCCAAGATGAGAGCTGATTTGTGCAATAGATCGGGATCATGGATGGTTGCTACCCGGAAACCATTCCCCTGAATCTGTAGCGGTAGGGCGACTGCTCGTGGCATCAGAACGACATTCATTTCCCGGCGCATGTGACGCATGAGGTTCAGGAATGTGTCAGTCAGATTGCTATGATCATAATTTGGTACATTGCCGACCAAACGGGATTTATCCGTAAATGTTTTCAATTCAGCCCAAGTTTGGAGAACTTGGGTGAAGAAGTCCTGAGGGTGAAGAAGAGCTTGCTTAGAATAATGGGTAAACCACGGATGAACTCGGTTAAGTAACTGGAGCATCATAAATTCAGACACATCAGCAACGCCTTGCTGACCAGGTGAACCAATCTGCTTCGCAAGAGTTTGAGCTCGTTCCGTTAGTGTATTTTCTATTTCACCCATATAGCGTTGCAGTTTTTTGGATACTTTGACAGCAGTACAAGTTGGGATGAAATCCTCATCAAGAGCGAGGGCTGCACCTTTAGCCCCCTCTTTTATCCGACATAGTGGCAGCAAGGAAAAAGCACTGAGGTCTTCTGATCCCTGTTTCAGAATCGGTGTCAGTTGTGCCAGAGTGACGGGGCTGACATCACCATCATCCGTATGCAAGTCACGGATATTATTTATGTGTGCACGGTAACGTACAGCCCCAGCATGCCTGGATTCAGGATGGGAGATTTCATTAAGGGTATCGTTAGTTATGGGAAGAGCCAGGTAGATATTTTTGCTGCCAGGCCCGTTAATATCGATCACATTAAGCGGTTGGGGAGTGGCATCCTGATGGGGAATCGAGAATATGGTGCCATCCGGCATAATACCGCTGGCTTCGGTAATACTGATACGCCCAAGCGCAAGAAGATCTTTGTCGATAGTCAGGGAACTGAAACCGTAATAGTGTTCGATAAAGGTTGTCAGGCGGCTATGAGCCAGATAGTCATTATGTTTTTGTTGCTGCTGAAAGTGTTGTGGCTTGATGAATAATCCTTCGCGCCAAATCACCCGATTTTTACCTGACATAGTTATTGCTCCTCTTTTCTAAGTTCAACTTCGTTCGTTCTGATATGCACCAGAATGTGGTATTGCTGTCCTGTGTCTTTCACTCGGATGACCTTTTTCCATTCGGATTGATTAATATCGGCATAGCGAACGATAACGCCGATGTAACGGCTATTTTTTTCCAGCGGGATGACTGGCAGTGGTTTGTACTGCCCCGGCAATAAGGTGTAATCCTGATGGTCGATATAATTTTTCCCCAGCGCTTTATCCAGCTTGTCACTCGCCAGTTGGTCATAATCAGCGGCAAGTAGACGGGAATCTTCACTGAGATAGAGCAGATGCATTTCAACCGGAGTGGCTTCTCCATTTTTATTGGGGTTAATATCAGGTTCTGCCAGCAAAGTGATCGCGACGGTGGAAGGTAAGTCCGCGGGTTGACCAACTGGAGTTGATGGGTCCCAGACTACCTGCCCGACTTTCTTCGTTGCTTGCCATGCACTGCTACAGCCGCTTAATATCAGCGCTGCCAGCAATACAAACCATACGGTATAACTACCGGACCATGAGGTATTACCGCCGGAGCGCTTCATTACTGGCTATCCTCTAAACCTTGACGCAGGGCGCGGTCATAAGCTTGTTCATAGACTTCACCGAACAGTTTTTCGAACCCTTGTTGGCGGCTGGAAGCCAGTTCGCGGTAGTAACTGGTGTACATTTCCCATGCCCAGGTTGCATCTTTTTCCTGTGTTTCATTGCTGCGGCGGTATTGGGCAAAACGATTCAGTAGGTGTTCCGGTGAGAAAGCATCCAGCATGGTGTTCAAGGCGGCAGTGATCGCAATCCGGTTAGTCTGATAGTGCAATTGCAGGTTATGTAAGCTTTCAGCGACAGCGGAGGGGGCAGAGAGATGTACCGGGCTTTTTTGATCTGCAAACATCACCTGCATAGTGGTGTTGTAATCCATGTTCAGCCGTAATGGGTTATCTTCAATAGGGCGCAATTGTTTATCACGCAGTCCATGCTGTGTACGCTGTAGTACCAGTAGACCTTCAATGGCCGCTTTCATGGTTTTGCCCATTTCTTCCAGAAAGTCGTTAGCCTGTTGGCTGTTATGTAAAGGCAATTGTGTGTTCAGACCTCTCATCAGGGGGGTGATAGCAACATGTTGCTGTTCCATGTCCTGATACTGTTCACTTAAAGGTGAAGAGATATTCGGTAAATCAACAAAATCCCGATCCATAGCATTGCCTCTGTTATCTGAGAGGGGAGAGAAGAATAATGGAGCTTGGTAATGGCCCTGTTGTAGGCTTTGACTTATGTCGTCACTCTCTAAGGTCTGTTCCAGTGTGGTTAGATTTTCACTGTCGAGAACCTTGAGTGGATCGTGGCTGAAATCGTGTTTAATCGTGGGTGCTAAAGAACCATGATCGGTGAACGCGGTATCCTGGACTGGTTTTTTTTCCATCATTGCGTCCAGTGGATTGCTATAGCTGGAGACCAGTGATTCCGGTGATACTGTCATGGGATCAATGCGATCCGCATCGGAAAAACTGATATAGCTTTTGATCACCAGTTTACCAATGGTAATTTCATCCGCTTGTTGCAGGCGGATGAAACCGGCGCCAGAAGTCAAGGGTGACTGATTCACAAACAGGGGGCCAGCGATCATTTGCAGACAAAATGCGCCATCACGCCACTGGATAGTAAATTGTGAAGGATTGATATTGCCTTGCAGATCCTGAATGGACCAAAGATGGCTCTCACTGCTGCCGACAGTGCCACCTTGAGTGGAGAATAGGCAACTGGCGGATTTACCGCTTTCCAGTTGATCACTATTGAGTACTCGTAATGAAAGGGTTGGCTGTTGTTTTTCCATCGTCTTTATCCACTCACTGAAATCGTGATAAAAGGTTTCTTTTCCGGCTCGCCGAGAAAGCTGGTCCACCCCAGGTTATTGTTTAATTTCGTGCCAAGCACCATGCCGCCTGCTTGGTTTTCAGCTAAGCCAAGACGCAGATCCCAGGCCAATTGATCACGCAGGACAAAACAGATAAACATCACCAGTGGTAGGAAATTTTTGCCGTCGGGAAGAAATGACAGGAAATGTTCACGGGATAGATCGTTGATGCATAACATAAACTTACTATTGTAGTTTTTTACCCATGATCCGATGGTGAAGTTTTCACCTAATACGGACATTTTCGTATTTCTATCACCATCTATTGTCAGCTCTTCACCCAAACGGTTTTGTTGTGATGAGGGAATGGCGACTTTCCGTAATTGCCAGCCATGAACAGTAACATCTGGCAAATCAAAGCAATGTGAAACCAGGCTGCATATCACTTCTGGTGATCGGCCCGGGTTGGCTAACAGACCTGCATAGGCTAGCATTTTGCTATGGTTGATCTTCAAATGAGTACGGTTCACACGACTGCCAAGCCCTACCAAAGAGAACATACGCTGAGAAAAATCATCCTGTCCATTCTTGTCGAAACAGATGTAATAGCGGTATTTCCGCCAGATCTGATGAAGCATAACGATTGAACGGTGATTGAAAACATTCAAAAAGTCTGTCAGTCGGTTTTCATCCTGGGCGTCTTCCCATGCTAGCGAATCAAGGTAGTAACCAGGCATGGGAGACTGGCTGCCATGTAGCCCAAGGAAAGAGACTTCTACATGAAAACGACCTTGTTTGGTACGTTTTACAGAAACAATATCTCTAGTTGGAAAAGCCAGGCTGGCACTGGATGTAAAACGGATTGCTTCACGGTCAGGACGATTAGTTTGCCCAGTTTTTTCCCACGCTACCGCCAATTGGTTGAGTAATTCGACCAATTGATAAAAATCGTATTTTGATACATCCAACGAGCGTTTTGCTGACGAGTTGTTATCTGTTACATCAACGGATGTTGACCTATTTGTACCGGCCATTGATAGCATTCCTGATTATCTAGATTGATCACCTTCAACATGTGGAAGGAGTTAATGCTGGCATATAACGCAAGGAAGCGTGACAGTATGGTGCCGAACATATAGAGCTCTCCTTCAGAACAGAAAGCCTGTTGCCGGATATACAATGTTGATTCCGAACCACGTACCGGGAGACCTTTAAATAGTCGGTCTATTTGCCTCGTTTCGATCCGTTCAATTGCATCTAGCCGTTTTTGGGATGATCGTGAGGATTGTCGGTTATATCGGCTGGGGAGATCGTAAGTACTCAGTACCTCCTTTAATGCGTCTTTGTTCAATAGTGTCATATAGTTCAGTGACATATTGGAAATAAGCTCCCAGTGATACTTGCCGCTCAGCAGTGGATAGAGTGGAACGGATGGGCGGGTTATGTTGCGAAATGGCGCAAATGAAGGGTTTCCTTCTAAAGGGTAATTAATATCACCTACCCGGAGTTGCAGCGGTAATTCGCGGTTGGTACAAGTTAGTCGGATAGAGATACTTTCACTACGCTCCAATTCCAGCAGCAATGATGCATCGCCACGTACGAAAGAGATATAGTGTTCAAGCCCGTTACGAAAGGGTGATTCTTTAACCCTAATACGGAAATAGCGAGTGTTGAGTTCGCTTTCGTGTTCGATTTGGTGATGAAAGCTTTCAAAGGGCACATAGATCCGTTCCGCCCCTCTGGCGCGGTCGAGTGTACCGTCATTATTGAGCAGATAGCTTTCCACTTTATCTACGGAGAAAATATCATAGCGATTAGGATGACTATAGCTGACTTTCAATGGGTATTCGTCCTGACTACCATCTAGTTGAATAACTTCACTATCTATTGGAAAGAGATTGATTGCCGGGACACAATGCAGCCGAAAAGTATCCTGACGGATTTTGATTTCTGGCGGCAATGCTTCTGAGAAGTAGAGATTCAACGTGAAATCTGTGGCTTTAAGACTTGCCGGTAATTTAGGGATGCCAGTGACATCGAAAAATAAGAAACCTTCAGAAAAACAGAAGTACTCTTGTAAGACGCGATAACCCATATAGGCATTTTTCGGGTAAGGCAATAGGGCGTCCTCCCGATTAAAACCCACCGGAACGAAGTCAAAATCCGGTAATGAAATCGTGGTATCGCCTACAACAAGTTTTGCATCTTCAAGGTAATAACTGAGCCAGAAATAGAGTTGTGTACTGCTGTAATCATCGCCGCTTAGATAAAAACGCAGCTTATCAAGTTGCAGTTCTTGTAAGTTAAGTTCTGTTTTTGAGGTGAAATTCAGACCGATGACGCCTTGTTCGTTACTATTATTGACCGAAATGTCCCGGATAGACATCGGAAGCAGCCAAACATCACGGCATAAAGTGAAAGTACAGCGATGATTGTCTTGGCCTGTTTTTTGAGCATTGGTATTGCTTAAGTAATTGTCTTCATCCTCATCATTTTCGCTATCATCCGTCAGCGGACGGCTTTTGATTTGAGTTCCACGTGGTATCTGCGTCGCTTTTGTGGTGGTACTATCATCAGGCATATATTGGATAATGGTCATGCTAGGCGTTGGCCGCAGGTAATTTGGCCATAGCATGTGCAACAATCCATGAGTGAGTTCAGGGAATTCATCATCAATTTTTGCCCGTAAGTTACCTGCGAGAAAGGCAAATCCTTCGAGTAAACGCTCAACATCCGGGTCAGAGCCTTGTTCAGACAAAAATGAGGCGAGGTGAGGATGTTCAATTGCAGCTTGTCGCCCCAATTGTCTAAGGTAATCCAGTTCCTCTCTAAAATATTTTTCAAGTGACATTTTATTGAGTCCTCTCTAGGCAATAACGCCGGTTGTTATCTAGTTGAATGTTAAATTCAACAGCGTCATGAATATCATCCAGGGATACCTGGGCGCTGATGTGAAAACGTAACAGCAGCGGATCACTATCATCGTGGATTGCACTGACCGTGACTGACGATATTCTTGGTTCATAATTTGTGATGCAGTGCACTATTGCTTGCTCAATACTCTGTTTAAAGTCAGTTGCCGTGGTTGTGGCGTCATTGAGATCAATAACGCCAAGATCAGCCGCACTCTGACAGGCACCCGGATGGGTATTGAGAACATGATTCAAGTGCCGTTTTATGGAGTTGAGCAGCTCACGCATTCTTGATTGGCGGGAAGAACCGGAGTTCTTCCCCTGAATACGCTCGAACAGGCTGGCAGAGCCTTCTCTATTCCAACTGTACAGCGCAGCCATGACTCATTACTCCTTATCCAAACGCCCGACTAGTGACAACTCAAAGCTGGCTCCCATATATTTAAAATGAGGGCGAACCTGCATTGCCACTTGATACCAGCCTGGATCTCCTTCCACATCCAAAACCTGAATTTGGGCAGAACGCAGAGGGCGACGGCTACGGACATCTGTCGGTGGATTTTCCTGATCAGCAATGTACTGTTTCAGCCAGGTGTTCAGTTCACGCTCCAAATCCTGACGCTCTTTCCAGGAACCAATCTGCTCGCGTTGTAACACTTTGATGTAGTGTGCAAGGCGGTTGATGATGAACATATAGGGCAGTTGAGTACCCAGTTTGTAGTTGGTTTCAGCCATTTTCCCTTCGCGAGTATTTGGGAAAACTTTTGGCTTCTGAACTGAGTTAGCAGAGAAGAATGCAGCGTTGTCACTGCCTTTACGCATTGTCAGGGTGATAAAGCCCTCTTCCGCCAATTCGAATTCACGACGATCGGTAACTAAAACTTCTGTTGGGATCTTGGCTTGGATCTGTCCCATTGCTTCGAATAGGTGAACCGGTAGATCGCTGACAGTCCCCCCGCTTTGCGGGCCGATAATATTCGGGCACCAGCGATATTTGGCGAAGCTGTCAGTCAAACATGTTGCCAGCAGATAAGCGGTATTACCCCATAGGAAATGTTCGTGATCTTTGCTGACATCTTCCTGATAGTTAAAGTTTTTAATTGGGTTTTCGACGGTTGAATAAGGTAGACGCAACAAGAAGCGCGGCGCTGTCAGACCGAGGTAACGTGAATCCTCCGATTCGCGCAGTGAACGCCATTTAGTGTGTGCCGGACCTTCGAAGACAGATTTCAGATCCTTAATCGCTGGCAACTCGGTGAAGCTGCTGATACCAAAGAAATCAGGTGAAACGGAAGAGAGGAATGGCGCGTGAGCCATTGCGCCAACCGCACTGACGTATTGCATCAGTTTGATATCAGGTGAGCTACTGCTGAATGCATAGTTACCGATGACCGCAGCAACCGGTTCGCCGCCAAACTGCCCATAACCTGTTGAGTAGACATGTTTGTATAAGCCTGATTGGATGATTTCTGGCGAAAATTCGAAATCTTCCAGTAACTCTTCTTTGGTCGCATGGATGATGTTGATTTTGATGTTTTCACGGAAATCGGTACGATCAACCAGCAATTTCAGTGAACGCCATGATGATTCCAGCTCTTGGAACTCTTTGGCATGCATAATTTCATCAACTTGAGTGCTGAGTGTTTTATCAAGCTCAACAATCATTCTATCAACGACAAGTTTGTTGACAGGTTCTTCGTTAGCGCCGGTATCCAAAATGCTGCTGATAAAAGCGGCAACACCCTGTTTCGCGATATGGTAGCCATCATTTTCCGGCGTCATTCTTGCCTGAGACATAATCTCGTCAAGCAAAGAGGTAGTGGACCCTGGGGTTAATGTTGTACTGCTCTCTTCATGCAAGGACATGTTAAAAACTCCTTTTTAGTCAATTACTTTTGATTGACGATTTCAAGCTCTTTTAGAAGTTGTTCTCGGACTTTCTCGTCACCCAATAATTCCTGTAAGCGGGTGCGGAATGCCGGAATATTTCCTAATGGCCCTTTTAGTGCGACAAGCGCCTCACGTAGCTCTAAAAGTTTATTTAATTCAGGCACTTTCTTCGCTACGTTGTCGGGTGAGAAATCATTGAGTGATTTTATTTCTAGGTTAATTGGTAGGTCATCTCCGCTATTATCTTTGAGGCGATTAGGGACACTAAAAGTGAGGTTGATATTGGCTTCATTCATCACGGCATTAAAGTTATTTTTGTGCACAGAAACAGCTTGCCGTTCTTCAATTGGCATATCTTCTTTTGTTCCTTTAAGGTCACCGACGATCAGCAGGTTGAGAGGTAATTCAATTTCGGCTACCTGATCACCGGTATTCGGAACGTATTTGATATTAATCCTTTCTTTTGGCGCTACGCTACCTGAACTATCTTTACTCATATTAGAATCCTTTGGGTAATACAATTAGGCAATTAGGAATTATCTGATAACAATATTGGATGAGAGAGTTGCCCTTAGATACCTACCTATATGTGACGGAGACCATAAAATTCTCCCGGATTAAGGAGCGGGAGATTCACTGCATTGGATTGGATAGTAAGCTGACTTTCTATGAGCATATAGATAAATACGAAATTCAGAATATTCTTACTCATCGAACAATAGCATCAATATAGAACACTTTGCAAAGCAAAGTCTCGCATTTTGTTTTTTTATTGTAAAGCTAAAATATATATAGGTATACCCCCCTATTCGGCATTTTGATGATTTTATGATATTTGGCAATAAGTTACAATTAGGTGTTTTCTTAAGCTGTTTATTGGTAAAAGAACTCTATATAGTTATTGAGTATCATCTATTTTTTTGTATTTGTGATTTTTTGTTTCATTGTGTAACAAAGTATTTCTAGATGTATTTTTGTTTACATCTTGGAGTTGGTTTCATATTGAAAATATTAATTTAGTTATTAACTAAGTGAAGAAGCTGAATTTTTTGATCCAGCTCTCAATTTTTAATTGCCCAAAATATAATTTAGGTGGCAATCATTAAAAATGTTTTATTTCATATAGATATGTCATTCCGCCTTTAAATTAGATCAGAATAAACAGTTAATTGTTCTGTGAATTAAGAAAATTGTAAAGTTATTTTTTAAAATGGCATTAATTATAATATTTTCATTTGTTGATGATAGGTTGATAATTTTGCAATTTAGATTTTATTTTGAAATGAGCTGGTTGGTATTTATTATTCGTTTCAGCGTTCAATACATTGTAAGTGATTTTTTCCAAGATGAAATAATCACTATTGAAAGTAATATGAGCGTTACCTTAATGTTGACACAATCTCTATAAAGGATATTTGCAATGCCAACTCCATGTTATATTTCCATCACTGGAAAAACACAGGGTAATATTACTGCGGGTTCATTCACTGCTGAATCAGTGGGTAATATTTATGTTCAGGGCCATGAAGATGAAATGCTGGTTCAAGCATTTGATCATGTCGTCACCGTACCAACTGATCCTCAATCAGGTCAGCCATCAGGTCAGCGTGCTCATAAACCATTCCGTTTTACTGTGGCATTAAATAAATCTGTTCCATTGCTTTATAACGCATTGGCTTCGGGTGAAATGCTGACAAGTGTAGTATTGAAATGGTATCGCACTTCGGTTGAAGGGAAACAAGAACACTTCTTCACGACGCAGTTGGAAGATGCCACTATTATCGACATCGATTGCAATATGCCTCATTGCCAGGACCCAACAAAAGCTGAATTTACTCAGTTGGTTCGTGTTTCTCTGTCTTATCGTAAGATTAACTGGGAGCATACAACCGCAGGTACTTCCGGCGCAGATGATTGGCGTGCGCCTATTGTTGCCTAATAGGTAATATAATTATTCAGCCAATGAAATATCTCTTCATTGGCTGAAACACTTAATTTTTCTTTATTTTAAGTTGAAGATTTCTAATAACTGTCTTCAACTTTTTTCAGCTTTTTTGATTTTCTTCTTTATTTTCCCTTCAATTTTTTACACGTACTATTTAACGATATTGCTTAATAGTTTCGATAACATTAAGTTATTTTTTCTGGTTTTTCTTTTGATCATTTTTCCATAAGCGAGAGTTAACATTTTCCAATCTCTGTTCCTGATTGGTGATTTCGTGAGCATTAACATAAAATCTCGTATATTTAATTGTTCGTTTGATGTCTTGTTTTTTTAATTGCACAATTCTTATTGTTTGTAATTACGTAAGTATTACTTATGATTATCAGTGAAAATGTAAATAGTATTACTTAATTAAACATCGTGTTGGTCTGGGCAGAGTTTTTCACTTATCCTAAATTTTTATTAATATGATTAAAGGGATCGTCAGGAGAAAGATGAGGAGCCTGACATTTTTGTCGTTAATGGGGCTATAATAGGGCCTTACTATCTGTCCCATCTACTGGGATGGGTTTTTAGTTGTCAGGTACTCTATCTGACAATCAACCTATTCTCTGCTCTGGGGTCTGAAATTAATGCTAAGTTATCGCCACAGTTTTCATGCTGGTAATCATGCCGATGTGCTCAAGCACACTGTACAAAGCTTAATCATTGAATCTCTTAAAGAAAAAGAAAAACCTTTTCTCTATCTGGATACTCATGCTGGTGCGGGGCGCTATCAACTCAGCAGTGAACATGCTGAGCGTACTGGTGAGTACTTGGAAGGGATTGCCCGCGTTTGGCAGCGTGAAGATTTACCGCAGGAATTGAACGCTTATATAAGTACAGTGGCCGCACTGAATCAGAGTGGCAACTTACGTTACTATCCGGGATCGCCTTTTATCGCCCGCCATTTACTACGGCAGGATGATAAGTTCAATCTGACAGAACTGCATCCGAGTGATTTTCCTTTATTACGTAATGAATTCTCCCGCGATAACCGCGCTAGGGTTGTGCGTGAAGATGGTTATCAGCAATTAAAATCACAATTGCCGCCGCCGAGTCGCCGTGGGTTCATTCTTATTGATCCGCCTTATGAACTGAAATCGGATTATCAGGCGGTTGTACAGGCAATTCAGGAAGGTTATAAGCGTTTTGCAACCGGTGTTTATGCGTTGTGGTACCCAGTGGTATTACGCCAGCAGATCAAACGACTGGTTAAAGAGCTGGAAGCAACCGGCATCCGCCGTATTCTACAAATTGAGTTGGCTGTCCGGCCTGATAGCGATCAACGAGGAATGACCGCCTCTGGCATGATCGTGATTAACCCGCCTTGGAAACTGGAACAGCAGATGAAATCGGTGTTGCCGTGGTTACATCAGGTTCTGGTGCCGGAAGGAATTGGTCACACCTTGGTTAAATGGGTGGCGCCAGAATAGTTTTTAGCAATGGCAGCGAGAGCCAGAACCATCGCGACTGCTTGATATTTTTTGCCATAATTAGGCTTTGGGTATTAACTCCCTTGAATTGATTAGATGGAAACAATCCGGATGAGCAAACATTACGATTATATAGCGATTGGTGGTGGCAGTGGCGGCATAGCATCAATTAACCGTGCGGCTATGTACGGGCAGAAATGTGCCTTAATTGAAGCCAAGGCATTGGGTGGAACGTGTGTCAATGTGGGCTGTGTGCCGAAGAAAGTGATGTGGCATGCGGCGCAAATTGCTGAATCTATCCACCAATATGGGCCAGATTATGGCTTTGATGCGACAATCAACCGCTTTAACTGGAAGACACTCATTGCCAGTCGCACGGCTTATATCGATCGTATCCACCAGTCTTATGAACGTGGCTTGGGTAACAATAAAGTTGATGTGATCCAGGGGTTTGCCCGTTTTGTTGATGCACATACTGTTGAAGTGAATGGTGAAAAAATCACCGCAGATCATATTTTGATTGCGACAGGTGGTCGTCCTGTGCGGCCTGATATACCAGGGGCAGAATATGGTATTGATTCTGATGGTTTTTTTGCATTGGAAGAGATGCCAAAGCGGGTTGCGGTTGTTGGCGCAGGCTATATTGCCGTAGAAATTGCCGGTGTATTGCATGCTCTTGGTAGTGAAACCCATCTATTTGTGCGTCAACATGCACCGTTGCGTTCTTTTGATCCGATGATTGTTGAAACACTCTTGGAAGTTATCAATACCGAAGGACCTACTTTGCATACAGAATCGGTGCCAAAATCAGTAAGTAAAAATGCGGATGGTAGCCTGACCTTGCAACTGCAAAATGGTAAAGAACAAACCGTTGATACCCTTATCTGGGCTATTGGCCGCGAACCAGTAACGGATAATCTGAACCTGTCTGTAGCCGGTGTTGAGTTGAATGAAAAAGGCTACATCAGAGTTGATGAATATCAGAACACAAATGTGAAAGGGATTTATGCAGTAGGTGATAACACCGGTGCAGTGGAGTTAACTCCCGTTGCGGTTGCCGCAGGTCGTCGTCTGTCTGAGCGCTTGTTTAACAATAAACCAGAGGAACATTTGGATTACACCAATATTCCAACTGTCGTATTCAGCCATCCGCCTATTGGTACTGTGGGGCTGACTGAACCTCAGGCGAAAGCGCAATTTGGTGAAGAACAGGTGAAAACTTATCAATCTTCTTTTACTGCAATGTATACCGCTGTCACTCAACATCGCCAGCCGTGCCGGATGAAATTGGTATGTGTCGGGCCGGAAGAGAAGATTGTTGGCATTCATGGTATCGGCTTCGGAATGGATGAAATGCTGCAAGGTTTCGCTGTTGCGTTGAAGATGGGGGCAACGAAGAAAGACTTTGATAACACGGTTGCAATTCATCCCACTGCGGCGGAAGAGTTTGTAACAATGCGGTGATATTGTTGAACCCTATCTATAATATTTTTCTAAAGGCCGATTCCATTCGGCCTTTCTCTTATCAATGGTTGTTTTTGATCTTGTGCCTGTGTTTCGGAAGTTTTCATATTGCTGAGTACAGGCGGAAGTGACTTAACGTTCCATATTTAGCCAGTCGACAATAAAATCAGCTACTTGTTCAGGTTGATTGATATTCAATTGTGGCAAGATAGTCTCCAATTTTTCATCACTGGCAACAGCAATTACATGTTGATCAAGCAGATCGCTTAATCGGTGGTTAAGAGTGTTGCGGTATAGAGCGATTTTATTGATTGGCTCATCTTTAAAACCTTCCACTAGAATCAGATCCAGTGAATCTGGATCAAAACGGCTGGCAAGATAGTTCAAATCTAATTCCTGTAAATCTGGCGTTTCTGTCATTAATGCCCAGCGTTGTTGGTTGGCAACCAGAGTTTGCTCTGCACCAGCTTTGCGCAGCTCATAACTGTCTTTGCCCGGTTTATCCACATCCACATTGTGATGAGTGTGTTTTATCAGACCAACCCGGATTTGCCGTTGACGTAATAGTGGAATCACTTGTTTGAGAAGTGTAGTTTTTCCTGTTCCGCTATAAGCGGTGATGCCTAATAGCGGAAGTGGTTTGGTACTCATTTTTTGATCTCCTGTGTATTCTCCCAATGTTGGCAATCTTCCGGTGTGTTCAGATTAGTAAAAGCAGTAGAATTGTCATCAAACTGAACAGCTATCGCTCTGATCTTATGCATAAACAGTATCAATTTGCGATCACCGTTAGCCAGATAATTTTCTAATTGAGAAAAAAGACTGCGGTGTAGTAAAGCGATGGTAGGGTGAGCTCGGTTGCCATCATTTACATAGGTTGCTAATGCTTGCTGTTTTCCTTGCCATAAGCGAGTGACCAAATCAGTGGGGAGAGTTGGCACATCACAAGGAACACACATAACCCAGTCGTGACTAGCTGATTTTAGGGCGGTTAGCATTCCTGAAAGGGGGCCAGAGAAGTCTGGTGTTAAATCTGGAACAATTTGATAACCACTTTGTCGGTAAATATCCAGATTGCGGTTAGCGTTGATAATTAATTCATCTACTTGTGGAAGTAGCTTATCCGCAATATGTTGGTACAGTGGTTTTTTGTTTAGGAAAATTAGTCCCTTGTCATTGCCGCTCATACGGGTGGCGCGACCTCCTGCAAGGATCACACCGCTTATCTTTGGTTGCATAATGTTCAAGTTATCAACTGAGGTAGTTATTACTGAATATAACTCCTTTTAGCTCGATTATTTGGGTTCAACTAAGCGTTTTTAAAATAGGAGCACCGGATAACTTGCTGATAAAAGGGTCATCTTTACGCTTATTGACAGAGCAATCCTTTCTCTGGGCGGTCATCCCTGTTAATTTGTATAGCCGTTATTACAGATTAATCAAGAGAATAGAATGTGCTAACAAACCAGTCTGCTTTTAATTTCCGGGAGTTAACGCCGGATTTGATTATGGATGCATTGGTGCAGACCGGGCTGTATATCGATTCCGGGCTGACAGAATTAAACAGTTATGAGAACCGTGTTTATCAGTTTACGGATGAAGATCGTAAACGTTATGTTGTGAAATTTTACCGGCCATTACGTTGGGATCAGCAGCAGATTCAGGAAGAGCATGATTTTGCTTTGGCGTTACAACAGGCTGATTTACCTGTTGCGGCGCCTTTGGTATTTAATAAGCAAACTTTGCTGACTTGTCAGGATTTCTTTTTTGCCGTTTTTCCAAGCATTGGGGGGCGTCAGTATGAATCCGATAATCTTTTTCAGTTAGAGGATGTAGGGCGTTTGCTAGGGAGAATTCATCAGATTGGCCGCCGACAAAAATTCACTTCTCGTCCAACTATCGGGTTAAATGAGTATCTGCATCAGCCACGACAGTATTTGGCTGCATGTGAGTTGGTTCCTGAGGGACAGAAAAGGCAATTTTTGGCAGTATTGGATGATTTGATAAATGCCGTAGCATCATATTGGCGTGATGATTGGCAAATATTGAGGCTTCATGGTGACTGCCATCCGGGTAATATCTTGTGGCGTGACGAAGCTTGGTTTGTTGACCTTGATGATGCGCGTAACGGTCCGGCAATTCAGGATTTATGGATGTTGCTTCATGGCTCCCGTCAGGAACAGCTATTGCAGTTAGATACACTGTTGGAAGCCTATAGTGAATTTGCAGATTTTGATCCGAAGGAGCTGTCATTAATAGAGCCATTGCGTGCTATGCGGATGATCTATTATTTGGCATGGGTTGCCCGACGTTGGCAGGATCCTGCTTTTCCCAAGGCGTTTCCTTGGATGACAGATACCGATTTTTGGTTAAAACAGACGTCACTTTTTTCTGAACAGATTAAGCTGTTACAGGAATCACCTTTGCAGCTTAACCCGATGTATTAATGTTTATCATGGAGATAGTTATGAAGAAGTTGTGGTTAGCTTTAGTCGGAATGATGATGGCATTTAGCGCATCTGCCGCCAATTTTACCGAAGGAAAACAATATACTGAATTGAAGCCGCCGGCGGCGGATCAACCACAGGTGCTAGAATTTTTCTCTTTCTATTGCCCCCACTGTTATCAGTTTGAAGAGATTTTTAAAGTTCCTCAGACGGTGAAACAGTATTTACCGGAAGGGACAAAACTTGTTCGTTATCATGTGGATTTTTTAGGGCCACTGGGTAAAGAATTGACGACGGCTTGGGCTGCGGCAATGGCAATGGGTGTTGAAGACAAAGTGACTCCGGTGCTGTTTGAGGGTATTCAGAACACACTGACTATTAAGACTCCGAATGATATTCGCAATGCCTTTATCAAAGCCGGGGTAACGGCAGAGGATTATGATGCTGCCATGAGTAGTTTTGTGGTGAAATCCTTAGTTGTTAAGCAGCAAAAAGCCGCTCAGGATTTGCAACTGCGAGGTGTACCGGCAATGTTTGTTAACGGCAAGTATATGGTGAAAAATGACGGCATTGATGCCACTTCTGCTGATAACTATGGGAAATCCTATTCAGACGTTGTTAACTTCCTGTTAAATCAGAAGTAATACTTCGACATCCTCCCCCACCTTCGCACTCCGTGACTCAGGAGGGGGATTCCTCTTAGTAGGCGACAGTCTGATTGCTCAGGTGTCGGATTTCTGCTTTTGCCTGTTTTCGTCACAAAATACAAGCGGAAAATACTCAGTGAAATGATTTGGCGTCACTCATCGGGTAGCATTCGGCTAATGATAGCTTTGAATGTATTCCCCTCCCTATTATCAATCAATTCAATATCTGGGTATGCTTTGATTGCACGTTTAATACCACTTCCCAAGCCTCTGTATGGCAATACCTTAGAAGCAAATGAAGCCAAGATTGGGTTACGAATATTAGAGTTCCCCATCTTGATGTTCTCAATGGTTAAATTATTGGGTAAGTGGCCGGGGCTAATAATTTCAATTCGATCTGCAAAAACCAGCACTTTAACGGGGGCTGACACAAAGTAATCGCGATGAATAAGCGCATTGGAAATCAGTTCTTCTAAAACAATCCTCGGGATTTCAGGCTCGCCAAGTGAGTTAAAGCTTTGCTTATTTTGAATATGTCGTATATTTGCCAATACAAACCCCAGCACCTTTTGGAACACATCCGACAGCTTGCCATTGATATCCTGACTATCAATATAGTGCTCATCTTCAATATCCACGCCGGGGAAAGCAACAGCCTTTACGATAAAAACAGGAAGACGAATCTGAGGTCGCGATGCAAACAACAAAGTACCACAAATATTCAATTGACCATTTTTAGCCAAATTCATATTTTCTAAAAGCTGAGAGCGAGATACACTTTGCTCCTCAACCCTCTCTCCGTATTCACCCTCAAAAAACGAATCAAAGAACTCCTGATCGATGTCGGCTACTGACGTACCACTTACCGGTGTCTCATCTGCATGAATCAGTGCCGCCTCCTGAAACATTCGCTGCAACTCTTCGCGAGCAGTCACCCTTCGCTTATCAGAACCATTTTTCACCCAAACATAGCCCTGAGTATCCATATAAGGTTTACTGATGCCTTGCTCTATATGTACAGCAATGACCAGACCATCGGGGAGTTGAATGTTTTCAGTAACAGGATTTATTGGGGGGCGAACATTATTTGTAGCAGCATTCGCTATGACTTGATTAATTCGACCGATATCTTCTCTCGTCAATCCAGATCGAGACCCATCGCCATTGTTAACACCAATGAGAATTAAGCCTCCAGTACCATTGGAAAACGCTACCATTTCGGCACCCAACGAAGATGCATTGTTGACGTCTGCTTTAAATTGATGACGGCTATCTTCATCACGTGCAATTATTGCTAAGAGTTCTTGGGTTTCCATGCTTCATATACCTGTTTACGTTTCTCGAAGGCTTTTGCACCACCCTCCATAATACCGACTATACGCTGCTGAACATCCGCGCAGTCAATGCTGCCACTGACAATATTAATATGATCATCCTGATATTCACAGGCGATGACTTGCTCAGCATCGCCTAACACTGGAATGTTGGCGTTATGAGTGGCAAAGACGAACTGCGTTTTTGGCTTTAACTCACGAATGAGCTTGATAACATCGTCATAGATCGTCTGGTTATCCAAGTCGTCTTCTGGCTGGTCGATGATCACAACATCATTTTCTTGTTGGTTTAGAACAAACAGTATTAATGCAGATGCGCGCTGCCCTAATGAATGATGAGCCAGAGTCTTACCGTGGTATTCAATGGTGAAAACATTCGGCACCTGCCAAGTCAGCAAAGCGTCTAGATTATCTTCAAAATGCTGCCAGAAGGTATCGAACGAACCACCAAGCAGCGCTTTCAACTTATCTTTTTCTCGCCATACCGCGCCAAAATCGCTGAACTTGTCCACCACTGTTTTCAATGTAGCTTCTTGAATATGGCTACCGCGGTATAAATCCTGAATATGCTTGAGCATGGCCGCTTTGTTATCTTTAAATTTCGGCGCAATTTTTAACGGCGAATCCACTCGATTGATTTTATTCAGCACTTGCTCAATAGCGCAGTATTCTTCAAACCAAAGGTTATTAAGTTGATCCAATTCCCGTTCAACTCCTTGATTCAAATCCGCATATTGCTGCTCACTCTTGGCCAATACCACCAGCATTTGCTCAGCCTGATCGAGCTGACTTTTAAACTGCTTAAACTCTTGCGGACTGATTGCTTGTGCACCCGCTTGTTGAAACTCACTGGCTAACTTGCGCTCGATTTCCGCAAATTCTTCTTTCAACGCTTGTTTTTGTTGTTGAAAGCCCGCCAGCTTTTGCTGCAATTGGTGAACTGTCGCTTGATCACTTCCAGCCACTTGCTTAATTTCATCAAAGCCAGTAAGCAACTGTTGATAGACCGCAAAAAAGCCATCAAAAAAAGGCTTATTCTGTGCTGACTTATACAGAATCTGGTTTTTCAGTTCATCTTCAAAGCTGGCAATAAAGCTATTTAGCTCGGTCAGATAATGCTGTGCCCCTTGGATCATCTGCTGCGCTTTGCGCTCATCCCGATCAAAATCAATCTGCTTTTGCAGTTTGGCTTCTACGCCGTGTTGTTGGTAAAACCTTAACTTAAACTCAACATCCTGCTTTTTTTGCAGCCACTCTTGTTTCTGCAAGGCATCACGGGTTAAACGTTTAATCTGATCAATAGCATCCACTACGCGCTGACGGCCTTGCTCTATCTTTTGGCGAACAGGAATTAAAGCTTCCCCAACCAGCTTTTCAATGAGGTCTTTTTCAAATCCAGCGCCAGTGCTCGACAGGTCTTTTTGACCAAAGTAAATGGGTTGATGTAGGACGGTTTCTCGAATCGACACACCTGGCTGTAATTGCCCGTTAACATATACATCAGGACGTTCACCTAATATACGGCGTATCTGGTAAGGCTGGCCTCGCCGGTCAATCGCGTCGATAGTGATCTTTCCGCCACTACATAGCAGGTGCTTTACTAAACCTTCTTTATATTCAATGTCAGAGGACTTATCGCCAAACGGGATATTCAGGGCATAGCGAATGCCTTCCAATACGGAAGATTTACCACTGCCACGAATACCAATCAAAGTATTCAGTTCCGGCGATAGACAGATTTCAGTGCCACCTAAGGTGCCCACACCTTCAAAACTGATTTTACGAATAAATGAATGGCGATAGTCAGGTAGTTTAGCTTGTACGCGAGATGTCTTATCCCGCAAGGCAAATTTTACGGCCTCAAAGCTGAACGCGCCGAGTTTGAGATAACTGGCTTCCTTTCTGGCCGACATATCGGCAAGGTTCTTGGCGTCGCAACCTTCCACTTCAGCAGGATATAAGTCACCCAGTGCTTGCTGGATCTTAGAGCGCTCATCTCGGGTGCGAACCTTTTGGAAAGCCAAAGCTCTGCATCGAACAGAAGCATTGTCGAAAAGTTCTTTTATCCGACCCGGCGTTAAACTACCCCATAAACCGTTGGGTGCTTCCACATGAGCAAAAACTAAAAAATAGTCTTTGTGATAACCATCCAAGATTTTAATGGTTTCGAGAATATCGTGATTCGAATGCACATTTTCCTGCTCAAAATTAGCTTTCCCGGTAAAGGTGACAGTGAGAAAGTCCTGGATATAGTTTTTTTGCTCCTTGTTGCTTATCCACTCATCGGAAAACACTACCAGGGTATGTACACCCGCTTTCCCATCTTTTACCGAGAGTTCAATACCGGGCAGCAAACCAATGCCGGATTTTTGGGCCTTTTTGCGCAGACTCTTAAATTCAGGCATATCGAATTTGTTATGGTTGGTAATCACACCAAGGCCAATACCGGCATCTTTTAGCGAATGTACGTATTGATTCACGTAGTCGTTATCTGCACCCGTGTATTTGAACTCTTTATCCGCACGGGTATGGAGGTGAAAATCCGTCTTGAGCCACCGGCTGCCATATTCAAAAGTGTCGTCACTCATTAATACCCCCTTCCAAAAATATTTTGTTCAAAGAAGATTCGTGTCAAGACCAGCAGCTTTAAGATGAGAGGTCAAATTACGTATTTTACTAAACTCCGTGCCGAAGCTCGGGTGAAGACTTACACCTTCACAAAACTCCCTCGCTATAATGTGTTTTAATTCGTCGGCATGTTTGAGCATTTGCAAATGTAACTCAACCGTAAACTGGTTTCTTGGCGCTTTGTCAAAAGCAAGCTTTATGCGTCTGTAAATCTCGTTTTCACTCATATTTAACACTACTCACGTGCTTATATAAAGGATATAAAAAAGCAAGAATTGACATTGAAATCGAACAACTTCTGGTAAGGCAAAAGTAAGTTACATCACAAACGGCCTACCCACCAACTTGAGAATCTTTGGCACAATGCATGCTAAAAAGATTTTATGTAAAACAAACTCTGGTTATATCCACAACTCCGTGATCTATAAGGCAATATGACAGTTTTATGACTAAGATTATAAGTCATTGATTTTTTACCTAAGGTTGATAAGTTTTTTTTATCAACGATCAATACCTAAATAAAACTTGTAATATCTATACACAAAGTTATCCACAGATTTTATAGCAGGATGTGAATATCAGAATCGGGTTTCAAAAGAAAATTCACATAAAGTTCGTTTCCTACTTCTTGCTGTGGCATCCTATTTCCTTATCACACCCGTAACAAATACAGATAATGAAGAAGATTTATGGCTCAGATAGCAGACAATCCCCTGATTTTGGTTGATGGCTCCTCATACCTTTATCGTGCTTATCATGCTTTCCCTCCGCTGACAAATAGCGCAGGGGAGCCGACCGGAGCCATGTATGGTGTATTGAATATGCTACGCAGCTTGATAATGCAGTACAAACCAAGCCATGTAGCGGTGGTATTTGATGCTAAAGGCAAAACTTTTCGTGATGAATTGTTCGCTGAGTATAAGTCTCATCGTCCTCCTATGCCGGATGATCTGCGTACTCAGATAGAACCGCTACATCAGATGGTCGAAGCTATGGGATTACCATTGCTGGTGGTGCCAGGAGTAGAAGCTGATGATGTTATCGGGACTTTGGCGTTACAAGCAGAAAAAGAGGGACGTGCGGTACTTATCAGCACTGGCGATAAAGATATGGCGCAACTGGTAACGCCAAATATCACTCTTATCAATACCATGAATAACACCATTTTGGGGCCGGAAGAGGTCGTTGAAAAGTATGGTGTGCCGCCAGAGTTGATTATCGATTTTCTGGCATTAATGGGAGACTCTTCTGACAACATTCCTGGCGTACCTGGCGTAGGAGAAAAAACCGCGCTGGGATTACTGCAAGGGATTGGTGGCATGGATGATATCTTTGCCAATCTGGATAAAATTGCCGGGCTCAGTTTCCGTGGGGCGAAAACGCTGGCGGATAAGATGGTGCAGCATAAAGATGTCGCTTATCTCTCCTATCAACTGGCAACTATCAAAACCGATGTTGAGTTGGATAAAACCTGCGTTGCTTTGTCAGTCAAAGAGCTTGATACGGAGAAGCTGCATCAGTTGTTTTCTCGTTATGAGTTTAAACGCTGGTTAAGTGATGTGGCAAACGGTGATTGGCTGGCAGAGAAAGGCAAAAAACCGGTATCCACTGGCAATGATGAATCATCTCCGACGGAGGATAAATCTGCGGCGGCCACACTCTCTTCTGATAATTATCAGACTATTCTTAATCAGCAAAGCTTTGATGAGTGGATTGAGAAACTGAAAAAATCGCTGGTTTTTGCTTTTGATACTGAAACTGACAGCCTTGATACTTTAACTGCTAATCTGGTGGGAGTGTCATTTGCGATTTCTGCCGGCGATGCAGCTTATCTACCTCTAGGCCATGACTATCTGGGAGCGCCTGAACAACTTGACAGAGAAGTTGTGTTGGCGGCATTAAAACCGCTGCTTGAAGATAGTAACCTGCTGAAAATTGGTCAGAATATTAAGTTTGATCGTGGCGTGTTGGCGCGTTACGGCATTGAACTGCAAGGCATTGCTTACGATACTATGCTGGAATCTTACGTACTTAATAGCGTTGCAGGCATGGGTCGGCATGATATGGATAGCTTGGCTGAACGTCATTTGAATCATAAGACCACGACTTTTGAAGAGATTGCTGGTAAAGGTAAAAATCAGCTCACTTTTAATCAAGTCCCGGTGGAACAGGCCGCAATGTACGCCGCAGAAGATGCAGATGTTACTTTATTGCTGCATCAGGCTATGTGGCCGCAATTGGAGAAAGCGCCGACGCTAGAAAAAGTATTCCTGAATACAGAAATGCCACTGGTTATGGTGCTTTCCCGCATGGAGCGTACAGGTGTACTCATTGATGCAAATATTTTGGCTGAGCATTCAAAAGAGATTACTGCTCGTCTGGATGAGTTGGAAAAAGAAGCACACGAATTAGCAGGTGAGGTTTTCAATCTGGCTTCGCCAAAACAGTTACAGACGATATTGTTTGAAAAATTGCAATTGCCGGTGGTAAAGAAAACGCCAAATGGTGCGCCATCCACTAATGAAGAGGTATTGGAAGAGTTGGCAGATACCCATGCATTGCCGAAAGTGATCTTAGAGCATCGTGGGTTGGCAAAATTGAAATCCACTTACACCGATAAACTACCACAAATGGTCCATCCGCTGACCAAACGGGTGCATACTTCTTATCACCAAGCGGTAACGGCAACCGGGCGTCTCTCTTCACGTGATCCTAATTTGCAAAATATTCCTGTCCGTAATGAAGAGGGCCGCCGCATTCGTCAGGCATTTGTGGCTCCTGAAGGTTATCGGATTATGGCCGCTGACTATTCTCAGATTGAGTTGCGGATAATGGCTCATTTGTCTCAAGATCAAGGGTTGTTGAAGGCTTTTGCTGAGGGGAAAGACATTCATCGGGCAACGGCGGCGGAAGTCTTTGGTTTGCCGTTGGAACAAGTAACCAGTGAGCAGCGCCGTAGTGCCAAAGCGATTAACTTTGGTTTGATCTATGGAATGAGTGCATTTGGTCTTTCCCGTCAGTTAGGTATTCCTCGCGGTGAAGCTCAACGCTATATGGATCTCTATTTTGAGCGCTATCCGGGGGTATTGGCGTATATGGAGCGTACTCGTAAACAAGCGGAAGGGCAGGGTTACGTTGAAACGCTGGATGGTCGTCGTCTTTATCTGCCAGATATCAAATCTCGCAATGCCATGCGCCGTAAGGCAGCAGAGCGTGAAGCTATTAACGCGCCAATGCAGGGAACTGCGGCGGATATCATCAAAAAAGCGATGATTGCGGTGGATGACTGGATTGTCAGTGAAGCGCCGAAAGTTCGTATGATTATGCAGGTGCACGATGAGCTGGTATTTGAGGTTCATGAATCAGAACTTGAAAATGCAGAACAGAAAATTCGTGAATTGATGGAGAAGAGTATGGTGCTTGATGTTCCATTGAAAGTAGATGTAGGTATCGGTGACAATTGGGATCAGGCGCATTGATATTCTGAGTTAACCCGCGATGGCTGAGCTATGTATTTGGCTCAGCCTTTTTTGAACTGTTCACCATAAACAGCAATGTTTAATAGTTCTGCTAATCATAGTCACCATGTGCTCTGGTGTCACCGCCTCCCCAAGCTACTCTCTTGCCATTTTCCCGTATAGCTATAAATGTCAATTGTGTTGCACCTAGGCTGATAATATCTTTCAATTTGGCAATTTCGGGTGGCATTCTTCCGCCTAAATAAAGATCTCCCCAAGAAACCACACTGCGGTCTTCCCGCAGAGCTGCGAATGCTCCACGTGTTGAACTCAGATTGACGATATCTTGTAGTTGGGCAATTTCGGGTGGGAGCTGACCACCATAATTCTCATCTCCCCAGGCAACCACGCTATGATTTGCCCGTAGCGCTGCGAATGCACGGTTAGTTGCACTCAAGCTGGTGATATCTCGCAATGCAATAATCTCAGGGGGGATTAGGCTGCCATGATTGTCACCGTCCCACCAGTAAAAGGGGCTTTCCCAAGTGATTACACTGCCATTTTGTAATAACATGGCGGTTACTCTTTCATTGGTGACAATATAGCTATTATTATGATCAATGTTACTATCATTACTATATCTTGCAGATTTACAGTATTGTTTTATAAAACTATCGTCAGTATTTATATCTGGTGAGAAATCATTAGGTTGATTCATATTACTCTCCTGATAAGGTCGTATCGGATTTACCTTTGCCCATAGGGAGTTTGTTGTCGTGAAACTTGCTTACCCTTACGGGCTAAGTTGGGGGGCCGCTTTCGTTTAGGGATATCAATGGTCTTCTTATTTGTGATGAAAATATAATGTCTAATAGCCAGCTAATTATATTCGCCATGTTCTAAAAGATCTCCTCCGCCCCAGCCGACTCTCCGGCCGTCTACTCGCAAAGCTGAAAAAGCAGTGGCTGTTGAATTCAGACTGACAATATCTTTTAATTTTGCGATCTCGGGGGGAACATAACCACCATGTTGTCCGTGTCCCCAGGCGACTACACTACCGTTTGCTCGCAGCGCTGCGAATGCTCCCTCTGTTGAACTTAGGCTGATGATATCTTTTAGTTGAGAAATCTCGTATGGAATTTGAACTCGATTATCCTTACCCGAATCTTCCCAGCAAACTATGCTGCGATTCGCCCGCAAAGCTGTAAATGCATCTGCTGTTGTACTCAAGCTAACAATATCCTGTAGTTGGGCAATATCGGGTGGGATACAGACATTATGATCCGGAAGTCCCCAGGCAACCACGCTACGGTTCGCCCGTAGCGCCGCGAATGCTTGATTTGTCGTACTCAGACTGACAATATCGTTCAGTTTAGCAATTTCGGGTGGAATTATACTTCCCAAGGCAACTACGCTACGATCTGCCCGCAGCACCGCGAATGCATAGCTAGCTACACTCAAACTGACGATATCTTTTAGTTGGGTAATTTCGGGTGAGGCTATTATGCCGCTGGTCCAAGCAACCATGCTACGGTCTGCCCGTAAGGCTGCGAATCCCCCTCCTATTGAACGTAGACTAACAATGTCCTGTAGTTGGGCAATTTCGGATGGGAGATTACCACCAGAACTCAGATCTCCCCAGGCAACTACGCTACGGTTCGCCCGTAGCGCTGCGAAAGAAAAAGTTGTTGAACTCAAGCTGACGATATCTTTTAGTTGGGCAATTTCGGGTGGAATTATTATACTGCTCCAAGCAACTATGCTGCGGTCCTCTCGTAGCGCTATGAAATAAAAAGGGGTTGAACTTAGGCTGACGATATCTTTTAGTCGGGTAATTTCGGGTGAAACTGGGTCGATGTCTCCCCAAATAACCACACTACGGTCCGCTCGTAGCGCTGTAAAAGCATAAGTTGTTGAACTCAGGCTGACGATATCCCGTAGTTGAGCAATTTCAGGCGGAACATAGCCGCCAAACCTTGTATTCCCCCAGGCGATGACACTACCATTTTTCAATAGCATGGCAGTTGCTGAGAGAGTAGATGCAATAACTCTGTTGTTGCTGTTAAATGAATATTTTTTCCAATAAAGTGGCCAATTATCTTCAAATGCATATCCTTCCCAAGAAGAACTATTATCATTACTTGTGTTTGGTGATGAGTTATCATGTTGGTTCATATTGCTCTCCTGATAAGGTTGTATTGGATTTACCTTTGCCCGCAGGGAGTCTGTACAGTGACACTTACCCTTTGTGGGCTAAGTTATATTGCTACTTTAATTAAGTAATATTAATTGGTTAATGTGGAAAAGTGTAATAAGAAAAAGCTATCAGATGATTGTATGGCTGATATATTTTTGCAAAACAAAGCTCTCATGAGCTGTGATATTATGTTTGGTATTTGTTTAAGTATTTGAAATAAAACAAGTTGTATCCAGTTTATTCGTGTTTCCCTAGTTTTCTAACTGGGGAGATACAACGATTGTTTCTAAATTAGATTTTTTTGTTTTAACGTTATTTTAGTTTATTCATTTAAATAATACTTATATAAATCATCTTTCCTCCCTACGCATAAGTTTCGAATTCATCGTTAATAATGACTTTTTTGCATGGCAACTAAGGATCAGATAAATCATATAAATTTCTTCTTTTGAGTCATCCTCACATGTTTTTACCCTGATATTATCTCGGAATATCTGTGGTTCTATGTGATCCAATTTCAATCCTGGTTTTGGCTCTTATGGTTTCTCCTTCTTTGACCGATATCTTGTAGCTGGGTAATTGCAGAATGAAAGGGTAGATAAGTGTAATGTGAAACGGTTCCTGGGTGGTTTTAAGTTCATGTGTTGCTGTAAGGTCAACATAGCTAATGTAATATTTTTTGTACGCATTAGTACTGATTTGTTGTCCATGTAATGCATATTTAGATCCAGATCGCATAAATATGTAATTAAACTACATTTCATGGTGTCAAAATGAGCAAAATTCCTAGCTGAATCGAGATAATTTATGAAAATAAATTACAAAAAGGCTTTTTCTAATAAATAAAATAGGGTAGAGTTATTGGCGTAGGGTACAGAGGTAAGATGTTCTATCTTTCAGACCTTTTACTTCACGTAATCGGATTTAGCTGAATATTAGCTGCCCCAGTCAATTTTGACTGGGGCATTTTTTTCAACTGAATTTAACACGTAAGTGTATAAAGAAAGGATGGATTAACTATGGTTTTCAACTTGAGCGGCTTTCTGGCTGAACCACATATCCAGTTTCTGTTGTAGTTTATCAATACCGATTTTTTTCGGGGCCGAGAAATATTCCACTTGAATATCCCCATTAAGCGCGAGCAGGGCGTCACGGACCTTATTCAGTTGACTTTTACGGGCGCCGGATGCCAGTTTGTCGGCTTTAGTCAACAACACCATAACCGGTACTTGCATTGTGACTGCCCATTGGATCATCTGCTGATCAAGATCTTTCAATGGGTGACGGATATCCATTAGTACGACCAGTCCGATCAGGCATTCGCGTTTTTGCAGATATTCACCCAATGCTTTTTGCCATTTGCGTTTCATCTCTTCCGGCACTTCGGCATAACCATAACCCGGTAAGTCAACCAGGCGAATACCTTCTTCTACTTCGAATAAATTGATGAGTTGCGTTCGGCCAGGCGTTTTACTGGTACGGGCGAGGCTTTTCTGGTTCGTCAGAGCATTCAGAGCGCTAGATTTACCTGCATTTGAGCGACCGGCAAACGCGACTTCAATGCCCATATCTTGAGGCAGATGGCGAATATCAGGTGCGCTCGTGATAAAACGGGTCATATGATAGTTGTGGTTTTTGATGGTCAAAATGATTATCTCCCTGAGAAATGCACTGAATATATGGCAAAGGAGATTATACCGATAGCCACTGTTGGTTGACAGGATTAAAAATAATGACATATTTCTGATGGGTTGAACTGAGCTTGCTATTTTGTTAGCGATGATGATCCGGTTTGTGAAATAAAATCTAACCTATTATTGCAAGGATAAATTTTTCTTTAAAGCCCCCGTCGATTGATAGCGTAAATGTAGGTAAATATTGAGCACGATGTTGAAGAGATTATTAGAATTGATTTAATTTGTGTTGTTGACCTTAATAATATAGGAACCCAGAATGTTTAAACGTATTTTAGTAGCACTTGTAACTGCATGTTCTCTGAGCGCAATGGCGCCTCTGGCTTTGGCTGTGGGAGAAACCCATGTGAAGCTGACCACAACGGAGGGTAATATTGAACTGGAATTAAATGACCAGAAAGCGCCAATTACAACGAAAAACTTTATTGAATACGTCAATGAGGGTTATTACAACAATACAATCTTCCATCGGGTAATCCCTGGATTTATGGTGCAGGGTGGCGGTTTTACCAAAGATTTACAGCAAAAAGCGACTAAAGCCGCTATTAAAAATGAGGCAGATAATGGACTGCGTAATTTACGCGGAACTATCTCTATGGCACGTACCGCCGATAAAGACAGTGCTACCAGCCAATTCTTTATTAATGTAGCGGATAATGCTTTCCTTGATCACGGTCAGCGTGACTTTGGTTATGCAGTATTTGGTAAGGTCGTAAAAGGCATGGATGTTGTGGATAAAATCTCTCAAGTCAAAACGGGAAACGTTGGTCCATATCAGAATGTGCCGGTTAAGCCTGTCGTTATTCTATCTGCGGAGATTATTCCTTAATTTTATTATCTTGATTGTGGTAGTTTCTAGTTAACTCTCATCAGATTGAAAAACTGGCCTGCATTAAATGAAGGCCAGTTTCGCCGTTATTCATACATCTTTTGGGTAAATTCTTTATTTACTTCGGTTTGTGGATAATATCTGTCTTTGTAACATTTTTTCTCTTTACTCTCACAATGTACCCCATTACTTAAAGTGTAAGATGAAAAGTCAATATATTGCCCATCACCAAACTCTTTTTTCAGGCGTCCTGCGGCTTTTTTCCCTAAATACCTTTCGGTTAATTTTATCGATACCCCTTGTTGATCAGCGCAATATTTTCCTTTTTTATCACAAACCACCCCTTTTTCCGGGAAGAAAATGTTGGCAGTTTTAGTCACAGCCAGCGTGGAGAAGGACAGTAAAAAAAGAGATGCTATAATCAGTTTTGTCTTCATAACAATTACCTTTACTTATTGAATATCAAAATAGAGCCTATGTTTTGTAGGGTATGAGAGTAGGTTGATTGAGGAAAAAATAGCCATCTATTTTGTTATACTATGCTACAAATATTGATGTGCTATGATAGCCGCCCCGTTGTCGCGAGGCCGTTTTACCTGGAGCCATGTTGTGCAGGATAAACAAATTGCAGGAGTGGCAGGGCAACAAATACAGCGATAAAAATGAGTAGGATAGACTCCTATGTTACTAATAATAGATAACTATGATTCTTTTACATATAACTTATATCAATATTTTTGTGAATTGGGTACAGATGTTTTAGTTAAGCGCAACGATGAATTGCAACTTGAAGATATTGAGAGGTTGATGCCTACTCATTTGGTGATTTCCCCAGGTCCTTGTACCCCAAATGAAGCCGGAATTTCTCTGGAGGCGATTTCTCATTTTTCGGATAAATTGCCGATTCTTGGTGTTTGCCTTGGGCATCAGGCAATTGGGCAGGCGTTTGGCGCCAGCGTGGTAAAAGCCAGGGAAGTGATGCATGGAAAAACTTCTGCTATTCACCATAATCAGCAAGGTGTGTTCAAAGGTCTTAACCGGCCATTAACCGCGACGCGTTACCATTCATTGGTGATTGCCGCAGAGACATTACCGGCCTCATTTGAAGTCACCGCATGGAGCCAGCATAATGGCAATGTCGATGAAATTATGGGCATTCGTCATCGCACTCTACCGTTGGAAGGGGTACAGTTCCATCCTGAAAGTATTCTCAGTGAACAAGGTCACCAGTTACTGAGCAACTTTCTGAGATATTAACCAGATATCGATAATTTCTTCATTTATCCACCTTTTTCATTTGCCCATCTTTGATTTTTTATGCATATTCAGTGATTATAATTTCACTTCTGAATGGTGTATATATAAAAAACGGGTGGGAAAATGAAGGGGCATGCCGCAGTAAATAGAAACACATACGATCAAGTTATGTTGCCAATTTATTCACCGGCGCAGTTTATTCCGGTGAGAGGGCAAGGTAGTCATGTATGGGATCAACAAGGGAAAGAGTATATTGATTTTGCGGGGGGGATTGCTGTTGTGGCTTTGGGCCATTGTCATCCTGCGTTAGTGGATGTTTTGAAGCAGCAAGGGGAGAAACTTTGGCATATCAGTAATATTTTCACCAATGAACCCGCTTTGATTCTGGCGCGGAAACTGATTGATGCGACTTTTGCTGAGCGGGTATTTTTTGCCAATTCAGGAGCGGAAGCGAATGAAGCGGCACTTAAACTGGCTCGCCACTATGCAATTACTCGTCACAGCCCCTATAAAACCAAAATTATCGCATTTCATCAGGGTTTTCATGGTCGCACCTTATTTACCGTCTCTGTGGGTGGTCAGCCAAAATATGCTGATGGTTTTGGGCCAAAACCCGCGGATATTATTCATGTGCCTTTTAATGATTTAGACGCAGTGAAGGCCGTCATAGATGACCATACTTGTGCTGTTGTATTGGAGCCTGTTCAGGGAGAAGGGGGAGTTACGCCGGCAGCACCGGCATTTATTCGTGGGTTGCGTGAGCTTTGCGATAAGCATCAGGTATTGTTGGTGTTTGATGAAGTACAAAGTGGGATGGGGCGTACCGGTAAACTATTTTCTTATATGCATTATGATGTTACGCCGGACATCATTACCACAGCAAAAGCATTGGGAAATGGCTTTCCTATCAGCGCTATGCTGACGACAGAGAATATTGCTTCGGCGATGACGCCGGGAACTCACGGTACAACTTATGGCGGTAATCCGTTGGCTTGTGCGGTTGCAAATGTTGCTTTTGATATTATCAATACACCAACGGTTCTGGCGGGAGTTGAAAAACGCCATAATTTGATAGTGAATTTTCTGAATGATATTAATCAGAAATATTCGATATTTGGTGAAATCCGAGGAAAGGGCCTGCTGATTGGCGCTGAACTCAAAGCGCCGTATCGGGGAAAAGCAAAAGATATTCTGCAACTGGCGGCTGAAAATGGCTTGATGTTGTTGAGTGCGGGTGGTGATGTATTGCGTTTCACGCCTTCGTTGATTATCAGTGAAGAAGAGATTGCTCAGGGCATGGAACGGCTGGAACAGGCAATTAATCAGTTGGTGTAATTAAGTACAAGAAAAATCAGCGCAGGATTATGCGCTGATTAATCAAGCGTTAACGTGTACCGTAGACGACAATAGTTTTACCGTGTGCGGAGATCAAGTTTTGATCTTCTAGCATTTTCAGAATACGACCAACCGTTTCACGGGAACAGCCAACAATCTGACCAATTTCCTGACGCGTGATTTTGATTTGCATTCCGTCCGGGTGGGTCATTGCATCTGGTTGTTTCGCCAGATTCAATAAAGTTTGGGCAATCCGGCCGGTAACATCCAGGAAAGCCAAATTACCGACTTTCTCAGAAGTTGTTTGCAAACGGTTTGCCATTTGGGCAGATAAACGCATCAAAATATCCGGGTTTACCTGAATCAGTTGACGGAATTTTTTGTAGGAGATTTCAGCCACTTCACAGGCGCTTTTGGCCCGTACCCAGGCTGTACGCTCTTGCCCCTCTTCAAATAATCCAAGTTCACCAATGAAATCCCCCTGATTTAAATAGGAGAGGATCATCTCTTTGCCTTCTTCATCTTTAATCAAAACCGCAACAGAGCCTTTTACGATGTAGTAAAGCGTCTCTGCCTTTTCGCCTTGATGAATAAGCGTACTTTTAGATGGATATTTATGAATATGGCAGTGTGACAAAAACCATTCAAGAGTCGGGTCTGTTTGTGGCTTGCCGAGAACCATTCGTTTCATCCTCTGTTGTTATCGCTGCCTAAATAACACGAGAATCTAAAAGTTTCTCGTCAGGCTGGCTTATAAAGACACTAGCTTAACATATTGTTTGTTGAAAAACTGACAGATAAGGTTTTTATATAGGTTATCTGAAATTTGAACCTTACGTATTGATCTTAACCTATATATACCTGGCCCACTTCTGTTTTTAACACAGGAAAAGGCTTCTGTCTTGTCTTGTATTGTTTTCAGCATATTAAACTGCTCATTAGATTGCCAGTTTAATACTGAAAGAGTAGGCTTGAATGCAAAGAACGACTTAAGAGGTATTTATGCAAGCGCGGGTAAAATGGGTTGAAGGATTGTCTCTTTTGGGGGAGTCATCTTCCGGTCATCAGATCATGATGGATGGTAATGCCGGCGATAAGGCGCCGAGCCCAATGGAAATGGTATTAATGGCAGCCGGTGGTTGCAGTACGATTGATGTAGTTTCTATTTTGCAGAAAGGCAGGTACGACATAAGAGATTGTGAAGTAAAATTAACTTCCCGCCGTCGTGAAGAGGCGCCACGCTTGTTTACTCATATTAATCTGCATTTTATTGTTACGGGTAAGGATTTGACAGATAAAGCGGTGGAACGTGCCGTCATGTTGTCCGCGGAAAAATATTGCTCTGTTTCATTGATGTTGGGGAAATCAGTTGAAATTACTCACAGTTTTGAAATTAAAGATATAGATTGAAAAATTATTTCTTGGTTGGAAAATAACAACAGGTAACTAATATCTCAGTTACCTGTTTTTTTAACTGAATAATATAAGATGTAAATTTTAACTGCCGGATTTTCTCGATTTATCTCAGGCGCTGATTAACTAATTTTTCCCCCTTCCAGCAGTCGCTGTACCAATGGCGTCATAATTAATTCCATTGCTAATCCCATTTTTCCGCCAGGGACCACGATGGTATTAAGGCTTGAAACGAATGAGCCTTGTAACATGGCTAACAAGTATGGGAAATCAATTTGAGTCAGATCACGGAAGCGGATGACGATAAAACTTTCATCCAATGATGGAATGGCTTTAGCTGAAAATGGATTGGATGTATCAACGGTAGGGACACGTTGAAAGTTGATATGTGTGCGCGAGAACTGTGGCGTAATGTAGTTGATATAATCATCCATAGAACGCACGACGGAATCCATCACGGCTTCCTGCGAGTGCCCTCGTTCTCCGGTATCGCGGATCAGTTTCTGTATCCATTCAAGGTTGACAATCGGCACAACTCCCACTAGCAGATCAACATGACTGGCAACGTTATGTTGTGGTGTGACAACGCCGCCGTGCAGACCTTCATAAAACAGTACATCGGTCTGCTTGGGTAAAGATTCCCACGGCGTAAATGTACCGGGGAGCTGATTGTAAGGGACGGCATCGTCATAGGTATGAAGGTACTTCCGACGGCGGCCTTCACCGGTTTCACCATAATCAATCATGGTTTTTTCCAGCATGCCAAAATCATTGGCTTCCGGCCCAAAATAACTGATATGCCTGCCTTGCTCTTTGGCTTTACGGATTGCGGCATCCATTTCAGGGCGGGTATAGCGGTGGAAACTATCCCCCTCTATTTGTGCGGCACTGATGTTAAGTTGCTGGAAAATCTTACGGAAAGCTGAACTGGTGGTGGTGGTTCCGGCGCCGCTAGAGCCGGTAATTGCAATAATCGGATGTTTGGCGGACATACAGTAAACTCCATAATGTTAAGAATGGAACATTTCTTTTGGCACAATATTGATGCTCTCATGCAGTTCAGACCACACTAGCATAACATCTCCCCGTTCCAACTGACGGCGTATGTCAGTGACCTTCTGCTCCAGCGATTTTTCATCTTTGCCATAATCAGTGCCTTCCCGCAGGACAAAGCTCTCTATCAAATTTAGCAGAGTGTTTGGTTCCAGTTGTTGCCATGGAATAATCATTGTGGTTGCTCCAGATAAGATGACAGCCAACTTGGGATGCGTTGTTCCAGCCACATTTGTGGTTTCTTCAACGAACCACTGACAAAGCCGACATGTCCACCATATTCTGTCATTTGGTATTCAATATTTTTGGGTAACATTTTGAGATCAGGGATAACTTCCGGTGCCATAAAGGGATCGTCTTTAGCATGAATAATCAACAGTGGCACAGTAATATCAGGCAGACGCGGCAGAGCACTGCACTGGCGGTAGTAGTCCGCTGCATTTTTAAAACCGTGAATTTTTGCGGTTACAATTTCATCAAATTCTCGAATATGTTTCAATCTTTTTACCTGAGACAGATTTATGGGGAGTGAACCGGGGTAGCGTAACAATTTACGGGTGGCATTACGTTTCAGGCTATTAAGTAAATAGCGTTCATAAACCTGGGAAAATCCTTTTTCTATCCGAGAAGAACAGGCTTCCAGCATCAAAGGGGCGGAAACAATGACGGCAGCATTGATCTGGGCGTTTGTTTTTTCTTCTGCCAGATAGCAGGCCAGCATATTACCGCCGACTGAATAACCTACGGCTGAGGTGGGCGCATCACCGTAGGCCTGTTTTAACCAACTCAGAAAATAACGGGCATCGCTTGTTTCGCCGGAATGATAGAGACGTTTTTGGCGGTTCGGTTCACCACTGCATCCGCGGAAATGCATGACAACCCCAAGCCAGCCTTTTTCTTGGCAGATATGGAGCAAACCGTGGGCATAAGGGCTGTGGAAACTGCCTTCCAGACCATGAAACAGGATCAGTCGCGGCTTATGTGCTGCGGTGGCGGGATCTTCACTCCACGCCAGATCAACAAAATCGTTATCCGGTAAATTAAGTCGTTGCCAATATGGTTGCAGTTCAGGATACCGCCGCACCAGACGCGGGAGTAATGTCTGCAAATGCGGATTACTGGCTCCGGTTAGAGGACGAAAGATATCGGTCATAATGGTTTCGAGTTAAATTGATTAGTTATCTTGTATGGTGAATAACATACTGATATTTTCTGTGAAAGGGAAACGCCATTATTCAGGATGAAAGGAAACGCTTCATGACAGCAAGCCTGATTTTTTCATTAACGACTTTTTTGTTTATTTCTGCCATTACCCCGGGTCCAAACAACATGTTGTTGACTTCATCAGGCGCTAACTTCGGTTTTACCCGTTCTTTGGGTTTGCTCTTTGGCGTTGTTTTGGGCATGCAGACGATTTTATATCTGGCTGCTTTCGGAATAGCGGCGTTACTGTTGGTCTATCCTGCTATTCACACGGTGATGAAAATAGCAGGTAGCCTCTATTTGCTGTGGTTAGCATGGAAAACAGCAACGGCCAGTTACCGGCGTCTGGATACCAAAGACAGCGCTGTTATCAAGCCGGTACGGTGGTATCAAGGTTGGTTGTTGCAGTTTTTAAATCCCAAAGCCTGGTTGATGGGGTTGGGTGCGGTTGGCAGCTACAGTATTGCCGGTGATCACTATCTCTATTCCATCATCGTGATCAGTATTGCAGTGATGTTTATTAATTTCTTGTGCGGCATGGTGTGGGCGGGTTTTGGTTCGTTGATAGGGACGTTACTCCGTAGTCGCAATGCTTGGTTTATTTTCAATATCATGATGGGCGTATTAACGGCAACTTGTGTGCCATTAATCTGGATTGGGTAATTCAAGCAGTTAATTGCGTTTTTAGTTATAGAAAATATTATTTTATTCTTTTTTACTTTAGCAAATATCTACAACACTTACTCTGATGTACCTCGTCTTTAATTATGACATTGGAGGTGTTTAAGTGGGTAGATCCGCTCTTGTGGTTTATCTTTTTTTTCTGGCGCTCTTGCTATTGGCTCCCGCTGTTCAGGCGAACAGTCAGCAAGTCACGATTGCTTATCAAACTTCACCAGAGCCGGCAAAAGTTGCTCAGTATAACGGCGATTTTGCCCGGCGATCGGGTGCTGATGTTCAATGGCGGAAATTTGACAGCGGTTCTGCGGTGCTGCGAGCGTTAGCTTCTGGTGATGTGCAGATCGGCAATATGGGTTCTAGTCCGTTAGCGGTTGCTGCCAGCCAAAAATTGCCGGTAAAAATTTTTCTGATTGCTTCCCAGTTAGGGCAATCGGAAGCACTGATTGTTAATCAAAAAATCACTGAACCTTCTCAGCTTATCGGCAAACGAATTGCCGTTCCTTTCATTTCCACCGCCCACTACAGCCTGTTGGCGGCATTACATCACTGGCAGATAGATCCAAAGCTGATCAAGATTATTAATCTACAACCACCAGCGATTGTTGCTGCATGGAAGCGCGGTGATATTGATGGAGCTTTTGTCTGGTTACCTGCCGTGAATGAATTAGCTGCAACGGGCCGTGTACTGACCGATGCAGCACAAATTGCTCAATGGGGAGCGCCAACGCTGGACGTATGGGTTGTTCGTAATGATTTCGCGGAACAACATCCTGAATTGGTCACGATATTTGTGAAAAGTGTGCTGGATGAAAATCAGCGCTATCTGACTTCTCCTGAAAAATGGTTGGCAAATAAAAAGAATATTGCGGCGGTATCGAGATTGAGTGGGTTAGCGGAAGACAAAATCAGTCAATGGATACTCACCAATCGTTATCTGAATGCTGATCAGCAGTTGAGTTTATTAAAGTCAGAAATGGCGAAAGTGATTCGTGATACGGCTAGATTTCTGCAACAACAGGGTAAAGTTTCACAGGTTGCTGATAATTATCAAGATTATGTGACGGATAAATTTATCAAGGAGATCGTTTCATCAACCATAACAGGGGGGAACGATGCTACAAATTAGTGGCTTAACAGCCAGATATCAGGACGAAGAAGTTCTTCGTGATATCAGTTTTGATATTACCGCCGGGCAATTTGTGGTGATCCTTGGGCCATCCGGTTGTGGCAAAACAACCTTGTTGAATCTGATCGCGGGTTTTCTCACCCCTTTCTCCGGTGATATTTGGCTAAATGGTAAACCAGTAACTGGTCCCGGAGTGGAGCGTGGAGTGGTGTTTCAACATGAAGGATTGATGCCGTGGCTGAAGGTACTGGATAACGTGGCTTTGGGGCTGAAATTTGCCGGTGTGCCTAAAAAACAGAGATTGGAGACCGCTCGGCAGATCATTCATCAAGTTGGTTTGAGGGATTGCGAGGATAAATATATTTGGCAACTGTCTGGCGGCCAGCGACAGCGGGTGGGTATTGCGCGTGCATTGGCGGTGGAACCTCAACTGTTACTGCTGGATGAGCCGTTTGCAGCGCTTGATGCTTATACCAGAGAACAGATGCAGGAACTGTTGCTGACTATCTGGCGTGACAGCAAAAAACAGTGTCTGTTGATTACTCACGATATTGAGGAAGCCATATTTATGGCAACTGATCTCTATTTAATGGAATCTTCGCCGGGAAGAATTGTTGAACGGATTACCCTCGATTTTGGTCAACGATTTGCAGATGGAGAATGTAGCCGCAGTATTAAATCTGATCCCGATTTTATTATCTGCCGTGAATACGTGTTGGAACGCGTGTTCAGATACCGGAGGGCTTTGGTATGACTCTTTATCAGGAACAGGAAGCCGGTGTGGTGGCATTGCTGAAAAATAGTAAAAGACGTTTTAAACCGATTCCTGTCGGGGTGTTATGGCGATTAATTACCGTGGTTACTTTATTATTTATCTGGTGGCTGGTGACAACATTGAGCTTGATTGAATCCGTATTATTACCGGCGCCGGGTCAGGTGGTACATCAATTAATAACCGCAGCGAGTGAACAAGGGTTTATGGGGGCGACATTATGGCAACATTTAGCCGCCAGTTTGAGCCGAATGTTGCTGGCTTTATTAGCCGCGGTAGCCATTGCTATTCCGGTAGGAATAGCAATGGGGCTGAATGAAAAAATCCGGGCAGTGATAGATCCTTTGATTGAGTTATACCGACCTGTCCCGCCGTTAGCTTATTTACCCTTGATTGTCATTTGGTTTGGGATCGGGGAAACCTCAAAAATTTTACTGATCTGGCTGGCAATTTTCGCGCCGGTGACGTTATCTACCGTGGTAGGGGTACAAAATGTTGAGCAAGTGCGAATAAGAGCGGCCCAGGCGTTGGGCGCCAGTCGTTGGCAACTATTGAAACACGTCATTCTGCCTAATGCTTTGCCGGAGATATTGACTGGCCTGCGTATCGGGCTTGGTGTTGGCTGGTCGACTTTAGTGGCCGCAGAACTGATTGCCGCCACACAAGGGTTAGGTTTTATGGTGCAATCGGCGGGTGAGTTTCTGGCAACTGATATGGTGGTGGCGGGAATCATTGTCATTGCGCTGATTGCATGTGGCTTAGAGTTGGGGTTGCGGGCCATTCAACGTCACTTAATGCCGTGGCATGGGGTAAACAGTCATGAATGAACGTCTAAACATCATCCCGTTGGGACCTTATATTGGCGCGCTGGTGGAACAGACCGATCTCACTAAGCCGATGACAGATATTCAGTTTGAACAACTGTATCACGCACTGTTAAAGCATCAGGTATTATTCTTTCGTAATCAACCTATTACACCAATACAGCAACGTGATTTAGCAGGCCAATTTGGTGATTTACATATTCATCCGGTTTACCCTCATACACCAGAAAGTGAAGAGATTATTGTTTTGGATACTCATGACAACAATCCGCCTGATAATGATAACTGGCATACGGATGTGACTTTCATTGAAACACCACCGATGGGTGCCATTTTGGCGGCTAAAAAAGTCCCGCCGTTTGGTGGAGATACGCTGTGGTGCAGTGGTATCGCTGCGTTCGAAGCATTGTCAGAGCCTTTCAAAACATTGCTGATAGGGCTGGAGGCGGAGCATGATTTCACTAAATCTTTTCCTGAACATCGACATCGAAGTTCTAAAGATCAACATCAGCGCTGGCTAGCGGGTAAAGAGAAAAACCCGCCTCTGTTACATCCGGTTGTCAGGACACATCCTGTTTCTGGTCGTTCAGCACTGTTTGTTAATGAAGGCTTCACCACCCGGATTGTTGGCCTTAGTGATAAGGAGAGTGAAGCGATTTTGAACTTTCTATTTGCTCATGTTACTAAACCTGAGTTTCAGGTGCGTTGGCGCTGGCAGGAAAATGACATTGCTATCTGGGATAATCGGGTGACTCAACACTATGCTAATGCGGATTATCTGCCTCAGCGCAGGATTATGCACCGAGCAACGATTCTGGGTGACAAACCGCGTTATTTTTATAGCGCCAATGAAAAAGTGAGTTGATATACCTTATGGATTTCAAGATGCATCGCGACGGCAAGGGAGCGAATCCCCGGGAGCATAGATAACTATGTGACCGGGGTGAGTGCAGCCAACAAAGAGGCAACTTGAAAGATAACGGGTATAGTGAATGAAAGGAATCATTCACTATCATCAGGTCAAATCGACATTCTTACTGCCAAATAGCAAAGTCATGACAAAGCCGCTGATATAAGCAACTACTAGCCCGGCGGCGTACACTACCATTCCGACAAAAATACCGCTGTTCGAGGTCATCAGTGGCAGTGCTACCAATCCAGATGGACCAAAAACCGTATTCAACCCAACAGGTAATCCCAAATAAGCCACTAAACCGATAAAGAAACCACCGACGGCACCGCCCAAACAGGCGGTGATAAAAGGTTTAATCCGTGGAAGTGTGACGCCGTAAATCAAGGGTTCACCGATGCCGAGCAAGCCAGGAATAATGGCGCCTTTTATCTGCGTGCGCAGCAGAGAGCCTTTTTTCGCTTTGACATACAGCGCCAGCGCTGCGCCAACCTGTCCGCCGCCTGCCATTGCCAGGATTGGGAACAGAGAATTAAAGCCTTGTGCGTCCATGAGTGCGAAATAGACGGGAACAAACCCTTGGTGAATACCAAACATAACAGCGAGTAAAAATAGCCCGGCCAATATCGCCGTGCCAAAAGGATTACCGTTAAGGTGAAGGAATAACCATGACATGCCGCTAAATAGATAACTCCCCAATGGCATGATAAAGATAAAGGCAATGGCTCCCATGATTAGCAGAGTAATAGCCGAAGTGAGGATCATATCCAGATTATCTGGAATGATCTTACGCACTTGCCGTTCTACCCATGCTCCCAGAATAGCGGCGATAAGAACGCCGATAATATTGCCGCGTGGATCGATGCTATAACCAAAGAAAGTAGAAATACCGGAATAAAAACCGCTGGTGGCATCTGGGTTATAACTGAGCACAAACAGCGAAGCAATAATGGCACCGTTTATTCCCGAACCACCAAATGCCTTTTGCGCGTTATAACCGATCAGAATACTCAGAAAACTGAATATGCCTTTACTGAAAACTTTCATATAGCCGATGATTTCAACCAAAATGGTATTAGGGTGTTTAACACCTTGAATGGCTATCTGTTCAAGTAAAGTGGCAAAACCGAGAAGTAAACCAACGGCAATGAAACCGGGGATCAATGGCGTAAAAATGGTAGCGAATTTGGTCAGGAATTTATGTACCGCACTTACCTGTTTCTCTTTAAGTTGCTTTTTATTAGCAGAAGCAATATTGGTTAAATCAGTGCCGCTTGGTTTTGATTGTTCTGTAGGGGGAGAAGAATTTAGTAATTCATTCATTATTTCAGCCGCTGCTTGAGCTTTTCCCGGCCCAAGCACAATCTGAAACTGATTGTCGCTTTCGACAATACCTAACACATTGGGGATCTGTTTTAGCGCGGTTTTATCCACTTGCGTACTGTCACGCAGTGTTAGTCGCAGACGGGTCATACAGTTGCCACATTGCGCCACATTATTTGCATTGCCGATAGCTTTAAGGATCTGGGCAATGACTGTCTGATTAATTTTAGCCATCTTACTCCTCCTTAGCAGGGAAGTTGTTACCGAACGGCTGAGATCGTCGGTCGAATAAAACCGTGATGTTTTTCCAGTAAAGCCCTTGCTTGTTGAGCATTGACGCCAGCCAGAATCATCACAATGGCGGTTTTACAATGTCCATCACATTCAGCCAGTGCCTGCTCCGCTTGTTCACGGTTACATTCGGTGGCGGCCATAACGATATTTTTCTGCCTTTCAACCAGTTTGGCATTCGTCGCTTCTACGTCCACCATCAGGTTGCCATAAACTTTACCTGTACGGATCATGGCGCCGGTGGTCAGCATATTCAGAATTAGCTTTTGTGCTGTACCGGCTTTCATACGTGATGAGCCTGTGACGATTTCTGGCCCAACTATTGGTGTAATAGCGATATCGGCTGCTTGTGTCATCGGACTTGCCGGGTTGCAGCTAATGCAGGCAACGGTGGCGCCGACGGATTTCGCATACGCCATCGCACCCAAGACATAAGGTGTACGGCCGCTGGCGGCAATGCCAACCAGTACATCTTTTGCATTAAAGTTTAGCGCTTGAAGATCATTTGCGCCCAGTTGTTGGTTATCTTCTGCATTCTCAACCGCATGTAGAATGGCCTGATATCCACCAGCAATTAATCCAACCACTTGTTCCGGTTTGGTGCCATAAGTGGGTGGACACTCACTGGCATCCAAAATCCCTAATCGGCCCGATGTACCGGCACCGATATAAATTAAACGACCGCCGTGACGAAATGCTTCGGCAATTTTATCTACCGTTTCAGCGATTTTCGGCAAAGTTTGCTCTACAGCCAGTGCGACTTTTTTATCTTCATCGTTAATCAGTTTTAGCATTTCAAGGGTTGGTAAAGTATCAATATTGGCACTGACGGGATTGCGGCTTTCAGTGACCATACTGTTGAGATTGATTTTCATATTATTTTCCTAGTGGGAATATTCTTGAAGTGATAAATAGTTATTTACTCTTATTTGTCATAAAGAGCAAATTTGGTCAATGTTTCGATAAAAGTGATAGCTTTGTGAATGCATTTTATGGGGTGTAGAGCAAAAAGGGCTATAAATTGGGAAAAATGATATAATTTCTGCATTTGTTGAAATGATGAATTAGGATATTAATATGAATGAAAAAAGAAGGATGTTTAGTAAGGCATGGTTAAAGGATCTTTTTTTTATATGGATTAAAGATCTTTTATGGAACACAGTTCCTTTTATAGTGATTATAGCTTGGTCGGCTATGGCTGCCGGTTGTTTTCCTGATATGTGGGGTCGATTGACATTATTAGGTATTGTTGTTGTTACCATTTTTGTTTTTTTGCGTATTAGAAAGAGTTAAGCATATATAAATATATATGCTTAACTCGGTTTATTTTCAATAAACTCTATCATCCCATATACTGTAAGCAGATGTGCCGGCGGTTATGTGATTCCAAGATATGGATCTATATTTGAGAAAGACTTTTTCGTACGGCATCACTTCATTATCATTTATTGAGTGCGGGTAAACGCAAGCAATATCAGTAATACTCGCTTCTGTTAATTTGACCTCATAGAAAAGTTCTAATTGTCCAGCCATATTTGTTCTGTAAAAGAAGAAAATCGCATTGATTAGCTCGTTTGAAGATATTGCGGAGGCTAACAGCGGGGATGATTTATCTATTGGCTTGAGAAATTGTATAGGGTGATGATCGACATGTTGTTGGCGAGTTATCGAGTGCTTTAAACTCAATATTTGTATTTGATCTTCGTGCCCATTTTGATATCGGTTCCCTATAGAGTCTAGCGTTGAACAACCGGCAGAAATTAAACCTTGCGTCTTACCATTTAACGATAAATAGATTATATGTGACATAAGCGATTACCATACAAATTCTTTATTTAAGTTACCTAAAACGATATGTTTAGGCTGTCAAGGTACGACCTTAACACTAAAATATAAAGAAATTAAGAGTTCAATGTTGGTTTTTTTCTTAAAGGATAGTATCAGTGATAAAAAATAAAAATTCTTTGATCGATGATGTATTTATTACTTTCACGCTTAAACATCAGCTGTTATTTTTGTGTTGCTATACAGGAACTTAACTGTTGGTATTCTACGGTTTTTTAATTTTTTGCTATTATATGGTCGACATGGCTATTTCTTATGTAATATAGTGCGGTATTTGAACCTTTAATTGTTAATGGGATTAGCCGTATGAACGATAGAGATAGACAACAGTTATTACAACAGCTCACCGACGTATTAATGAATAGTCCGTTAATCCCAGAGGAAAAACTGGCAATGATGATGATGCAGTGTTTTCAGCTATTATTGTCAACTCAAGCCAGTGCGATAGATATGAAGACTTCAGATGGCCGCGTCCTTTCACTCAAATTGGAAATGGAAGCTCCGGCGGTTAAACACTGATGTGATGATTTTTGATTTTAAAGTGCCTATCCCAATAGTCTTATTGGGATAGGCAGTAAGAATATTAAAAGGGTTTCACAATGACATATAAAAAATACAACCCCTCGCCAGAGGGCTATATGGGGGATTTCCTGAGAGGTCAGGTTGGGGTTAACCAATTAAAACCTCAGCATGAATTCTTTGATGCCATTGGTCTTGAAAAGCAGTTAAGAGAGAATACAACCTATATTGCGCTGCTATCGTTAGATGAAGCGAAAGATGTTCTGGAAGATATTGATTCGCCAAAACCAAAAAGTCCATTTATAAAGAAAATATTTGAGATTACCGATCCCATATCACCCTATGCAGGTAACATTCATGATTCTTTTGATCTCTTTAATGTTATAGGGGAATTTAAAAGATTAGGGATTAAAGCGACAGAGTATGTGGGTAAGGATGGAAATAGATATATTAAAATATCAGGTTATGCGGGCGTTAGAAAGATCATTACTGCTTCAAGATATAAAGCTTCTAACATGAAGGTGGTATCTATGGGGATTGGGCAGAAAGGATTAAATAGCGGCATAGTTAAAGGAATGAAGTTTAGTATATTCTTTTCTGCGGCTTATCGAACGGTTGAACTTATGTTTAAGGATGAATACACACTGGCTGATTTTCTAGGTAATATTGCGGTAGATCTGGCTAAGACAGTAGTAACAGCTTTTGTTTCTTGGGCTGTTGGGGCTTTGATGATATCTACATCTATTGTCACTTTTGGTGTAATTGTTGTAGCTGGTATTGTGTTTGGTATAGGTGTTTTCACAGTGTATATACTTGATAGTGTAGATAAAAAATTTAAAATTAGTGAAACTATCATTAATCTCCTCAAAAAAGAGATGGAAAGAAAACCAAGAATTCCAGAAGCTAATTTTAATCGGTTTCTTCATAATTGGGGGGTGTATGGAAAATAAAAAAAAGATTATACATATCACCGTTGCTGCTGCTACTTTTGTTTTAGTATCACTAGGGTTCTTTTTGACAGGAGAAAATCTGGTTTCTTTAGTTAAGATGGATGAGAAAATAACATTCTCAAGTAGTGTTATTATTATGTTATTTTTTTCTCCTTTGATTTGGTATTGTATGGTTTCTATTATTCTTTCTAATATAACAAACCGTTGCCCAAAGTACCATGATAGTTTTATAAAATACTTTGGTTCGATAGCCATTATTTCACTTTTTTTAAGTTTTCCTACATCTTTGTATGTGAATTATAAGTTAAGAAGTGATAACTATTTGGTATGTCCAAGAATATCTTGGATGTCTCCGAATACTTATGTAAAAGATATGAAGCTATGTGGTTGATATTGTTATATTTGACTTCAATCAATTTCTTCATAATTGGGGGCAGTATGGAAAATAAAAAAAAGATTATACGTATTATCGGTACTCTTGCTATTTTTATTTTGACGTTATTCGCTGTCTTTTTGGCAGGGGGAAATTTAGTTTCTTTAGTCAAAATGGATGAGAAAATAACATTCTCAAGTAGTGTTATTATTATATTATTTTTTTCTCCTCTGCTTTTTTATTCTTTCTTCTTTATTATTTTTGTCAGTATAACTGGTCGCTATCCTAAGTATCATGATAGTTTTAATAGGGGCTGTCCTAGATAAGTAATTTGATCTAGGATATCCAAATGAGAAAAAGTCGGATTAGCCAATACAAGCAAAAACGTCTTCAGGAGCTTTT